>DGTB01000113.1:0-4536 GCA_002394185.1 Bacteroidales bacterium UBA4347
TCGCCCAGCAGTTCGGCGAACTTGGCGGCGTGCTCAGCCTCCTCGTAGGCAGCCTTCTCCCAGTAGAGGCCGATTTCGGGATAGCCCTCGCGGTGGGCTACACGGGCCATGGCCAGATACATACCCACCTCTTTGCACTCACCTTCGAAGTTGGCGCGGAGGTCCATCTTGATGTCTTCGGGGGCATCCTTGGCCACGCCTACGATGTGCTCGGCAGCCCAGGTCTTGATGTCCTCTTTCACTTCCTGCATGGGTTTGCCGCAGATGGGGCACTTTTCGGGCATTTCGTCGCCTTCATACACGTAGCCGCACACGGGGCAGATAAACTTTTTGCTCATAATTCTAGTTGTTTTAGGGTTAATAATGGTCTTTAAAAACGGGGCAAAGATACGAAGAAATTATGATATGATGAAAATATTTTTCTTAAGTCAATGTTTTTTGTTGAATTGTTGCCAAAAAACCTTAAGCTTTCGTTTTAGGAAGAAGACGTCATACATATCGGAGTCAATAGAATATATTGTCTCGTTGCACAATATAACCAGCACTTTTTTCTGTATGTTCACCCTGTTGGTGGAAGTAATGTTGAAGTTGACTTTGATGTCCTTAATCTTATACCATGGGATGATGGCCTTGGCGGTGATGCTTTCCTTGCCCATCTTCGTTCTTGTATCAACATTCGGAAGCGACAGATGGCTTGGCGTGACGACAATGCGGTCGTTCCGGTATTTTAGCAGATCCCTGCACGCCCAAAGTATCATCACCGCCAGAAAACCAAGCAACAATTGTGCCCAAAGTACATCTATCTGGAAGACGATATATCCACAACCCATTGCAGCGGCCAGATACATTATTTCAAAGAGAATGATGCTGATGGTAGTGCGATAGACGGCAACGGGTTTTTCGTGAGGAAGCTTGTCCTTCATGGTGCAAAGAGAGGGGTGCGTGATTGCCACACACCCCGTCGTTTCTGTGTTAGTCGATGCTTTTTAGTCGAGCACCAAGCTGGGGGCGTTGTAGGTGCGGGCGGCAAGCTCCTGGTTGAGCATGTAGAGGCTGCGGGCGTCGCTGCCGAAGAGCTCCATCTTCGAAATCATGTCGCGGGCGTTGGTCTCCTCCTCGCCCTGCTCCTTGACGAACCAGTCGAGAAACTGCATGGTGCGGAAGTCCTTCACCTTGCTGGCGGCGTCGTAGATGGTGTGGATCGAGGCGGTGACGTACTCCTCGTGCTCCAGGCCGGCCTTCAGCACGTCCATGTCCTTCTTGTACACCTTGTCGGGCATGGCGATGGCGTTGAGCTTGATGGGGCAGTCGTTGTTCTGCATATACTTGTAGATGAGCATGGCATGGTCACGCTCCTCCTGGGCCTGGATCATGTACCAGTTGGCGAAGCCGTTGAGGCCGCGCTTGTCGAAGTAGTTGTTCATGTCCAGATAGAGATAGGCGCTGTAGAGCTCCTTGTTGATCTGCTCGTTCAGCAGGTCGGAAACTTTCTTGTTCAGCATTGCTTTATGATTTAATGATAATAGATAATTTCAATTCTTCTGGAAGTGGGTCTTGTCCACCGAGCACAGGGGGCACACCCAGTCGGCGGGCAGGTCTTCAAACTTGGTTCCGGGGGCGATGCCGTTGTCGGGGTCGCCAACTGCGGGATCATAAACGTAACCGCAAACGTCGCATGTGTATTTTTCCATTTTGCTATTTTTTTAGGGTTTATATTCGGCTGCAAAGATACAACTATTTTCTTATTCGGCAAAAAAAATATTTTTTTATTCCGGTGCCACGACGATGTAGGGCTGCAGCTGCCAGGGTTTGGGCGTCATGGTGCAGAACCAGTCGTAGAAGAAAGCCACGAGGCCTACCTGCGTGTAGCCGTCGGTCCGTCCGTCGGTGATGTCGCAGGGGTCGGCCATGGTGAGGAGGTCGTCGTCGTAGGTGCCCTTCGTGCCGCGGTCGTCGTAGCCTATGCATACGGTCCAGTGTCCGCCCCAGAGGTTCCAGCACACCATGACGGGGCGTCCCGCTTCCAGCTGCTGGCGGAAGAACCTTGCGGCCTCGCCGTAGTCGGCGAAGGTCTGCGCGGCGTTGCCCGCGGCCTGTATGCCCACGCGGGCGGTGTCGGTGAGCAGAGCCGGACTGCTGTCGGGACTGAAGCTCGACGCCACAATGGCGAAATCCCCGCGGCCGTCGAAGTAGCGGTGCATCTCCTCCCCGCTGGTGCCGTAGTCCGTCCATTGCACGGCGCTGCCCGGCAGGGCCCCGGGCGTGCGGCTGTCGACGTGGGTGTGCATCTTCTCGGCCAGCCCCTCCTCCGTCTCGTCGTCGACGTGGTAGTACTGCATCACCATCTGCGCCGCCACACACCCGCAGGTGTAGTCGGTGGTCTGCTGCAGGGTGGGGAATTCCTTCAGCACCACAGCATCGATGCCTTGTCGGTCGCTGCATCCAGCCAGCGTCAGCAGCAGCGCCAGAAGCGGAATTGCGCAGGCTCTTTTCATGACTACCCCTCCATCAGCTTGAAGTCGCTGGCGGGGTGCTTGCACCAGGGGCAGACGAAGTCGGCGGGCAGCTCGTCGCCTTCGTAGACGTAGCCGCATACCTCGCAGATCCAACGCTTCTTGGACACCCCTCCGTCACTGCGTGACACCTCCCCTATTTTAGGGGAGGAATCGACTGGCGCAGGCTTGATGTGTTGCTGATAGTAGGCATAGGTGATCGACGGGCTGTCGCTGAGCACACGGGCCTCCAGCGGCATGGCGATGAACATGGTGTGGCTGCCAAGGTCGATGCTTTTGGTGACGACGCAGCTGATGACCGCATTGATGAACCTCGGCAGGTACAGCAGGCCGTTCTCCGTGCGCAGCTCCTGCTCGCAGCCGGCGAATTTGTCGACATCGCGGCCGCTCTGGAAGCCGAAGTGCTGGAAGGGCTTCATGGTGGCCTCCTCGCTGAGGGGGCAGAGGTTGAACTTCAGCGTGCGCAGCACCATGTCGTGCGTCAGGTTGGCTTTGTTGACGCAGATCATCAGCTGCAGCGGGTTGCTGCTGACCTGCTGCGCCACGTTGATGATGCAGGCGTTGTCCTTCTCGCCCTGCCGGGCAACGAGGACGTAAAGGCCGTATCCGATGGTGAAGAGGGCTTTGTTGTCGAGCATTTGGTTTTTGTTTTTTAAAAGAGATAATAACTATAGTGACTATAGCATAGTCACTATAAAAACTATAAACTACTCACTATCTGGTCGGCCAGGGCGGCGAGCTGCTGCTCCTGGGCGGGGGCGGCGGCGCTCTTGAGGCTGACGGGCTCGCCGACGATGGCGATGTCCTTCATCTGCTCCAGTTCGGCGCGCATCAGCTTGGCGGTCTGTGCGGCCCAGCTGCCGTTTTCGATGAGGGCCACGGTGCGCTTCTGCCAGGCGTGGGCCTTGAGGTCGGCCAGCAGACCTTCGATGGGCGTGAAGAGGCCGTTGTTGTAGGTGCTGGAGGCCAGGACCACGTGGCTGGCGCGGAAGCACTCCGCCACCAGCTTGCTGGCGTGGGTGTGGCTGGCGTCGTAGGCCTTGATGCCGCGCACGCCGCGCTCCGAGAGCAGCGTGCCCAGGCGCAGGGCGGCGGCTTCGGTGTGGCCGTAGATGCTGCCGTAGATGATGACCACGCCCTTGTCCTCAGGCTCGTAGCGGCTCCACACGTCGTGTTTGCCGATAAACCAACCGAGATTTTCTCTCCAGATGGGGCCGTGCAGCGGGCAAATCATCTGGATGTCGAGCGTGGCGGCCTTCTTCAGCACGTTCTGCACCTGCAGGCCGTACTTGCCCACGATGTTGATGTAGTAGCGGCGGGCGTCGCCGATCCATTCGTGCTCGAAGTCCATCTGGTCGGCGAAGAGGTTGCCGCTCAGGGCTCCGAAGGTGCCGAAGGCGTCGGCGGAGAAGAGGACCTTCGCGGTGCTGTCGTAGGTCATCATCACCTCGGGCCAGTGCACCATGGGGGCCATGGTGAAAACCAACGTGTGGGTGCCGGTGCAGAGGGTGTCGCCCTCTTTGACGGCCATCAGCTGTGCGGGCTTGGTGCCGAAGAACTGCTCCATCATCTGGGCGGCTTTGGCGGTGGTGACCACTGTGGCCTCGGGGTGACGCAGCATGAGGTCCATCAGCGTGGCGGCGTGGTCGGGCTCCATGTGGTGCACCACGACGTAGTCCAGCTTGCGGCCCGCAAGGGCGGCCTCGACGTTCTCGTAGAACTGCTGGGCCACGCTGGCATCGACGGTGTCGAAGAGCACCGACTTTTCGTCCAGCAGCACGTAGCTGTTGTAGCTCACCCCACGCGGAACGGGGTAGACATTTTCAAACAGGGCCAGGCGACGGTCGCTGGCGCCGACATAGATCAGGTTGTTGGTGATGTGTTGTGTATTCTGCATTGTTTCGGTTTTTCTTTGATTTTGTATATATAACGTTAAAAAACGCCGCGTAGTATGTGCGCCCCGAAAAAAAAGGAAACGGCCCCCGACCCCTACCCGATACGTGTCCGATACGGCATATCTTAT
>DGTB01000113.1:4667-5735 GCA_002394185.1 Bacteroidales bacterium UBA4347
AACAATATGTAAACAATATAAGAACAATATGAGAACGGCCGTATTGGATACCTATTTGACAGGGTTTTGACCCCGGTAGGAGAGGTGCGGCGCAGCGGGCCGCTACGGGGCTGAGGGATGGCTGTTTGCAAATATTTTTCTGCAATCGGGAAAAAAGTCGTACTTTTGCAGCATGATTGACGTAGAGATTTGTTGCAATTCGATAGCGTCGGCCGTGGCCGCCAAGGACGGTGGTGCCGACCGCATAGAACTCTGCCGCGACCTGGAGTGCGGCGGACTTACTCCCAGCGATGAAGCCATCGCTTACTGCACCCGCCGCCTCGGCCTGCGCACCCACGTGCTGGTGCGTCCGCGGGCGGGAAACTTTTGCTATTCGGAGTTTGAGCAGATGGAGATGATAGCCACCATCAAGCGCTGCAAGGAACTTGGCGCCGCCGCCGTGGTGCTGGGACTGCTGACCGAGGACGGCAAAGTGGAGGTGGAGGTGACGCGCCGGCTGGTGCAGCTGGCGGCGCCGATGGAGGTGACGTTCCACCGCGCTTTCGACGAGGCACAGCAGGACCCCGTGGAGGCCTTGTGGGCCGTGGCCGCGGCGCGCTGCGACCGTCTGTTGACCTCCGGCCAGCGCTATACGGCCCTCGAGGGCGCGGAGATCATCCGCTCGTTGGTGGGCATCACCGGAGTGAAAATCCTCGCCGGCAGCGGCGTCACACCGCAGAATGTGCGCCGGCTGGTGGCTGAAACCGGCGTGCGCGAGGTGCACGGCAGCTGCAAGAAGACCCTCGACGACGGCACCCTCGTCACCGACGCCGCCACGGTGAGACAAATGATTGACCAAACGTTGACATTATGAAGAAGATATTTCCCCTGCTGGTGGGTCTTGTGCTGTTGGCTTCGTGCCAGCGCGACCCGCATTTTATTACGGACAAGGGTTATCGTGCCGATGTGCACGAGGATTTTGAGGATCGCATGGCGGAGTTCCCGATGCTGGATGTGCGGCTGGACACGCTGAGTGCCATGGAGCGCGAGGCCATGGAGTTCCTCTATGCCTATATGCCGCTGAGCGAC
>DGTB01000113.1:5891-13722 GCA_002394185.1 Bacteroidales bacterium UBA4347
TTCCGCCACTTCGTGCTGGTGTACCGCGTCAACAACGAGAACCTCGACACGGCCCGCATGGTGATGTTCCGCGAGCTGAAGGAGAGGGTAGGGGGGATGAGCATGGAGGAGGCCGCGCTGGAGGTGAACCACTGGTGCCACGAGCATGTGGCCTACCGCGCCAGCGACAGCCGCACCTCGGCCCCGTTGGCCACCATGCGCACCAGCCTGGGCCGCTGCGGCGAGGAAAGCACATTCACCGTCACCGCCCTGCGCGCCGTGGGCATACCCGCCCGCCAGTGCTATACGCCCCGCTGGGCGCACTGCGACGACAACCATGCCTGGGTGGAGGTCTGGGTCGCTGGGGAGTCCGGAGAATCCGGGACGTCTGGAGCCTCCGGCGAATGGAAGTTCCTCGGAGCCTGCGAGCCCGACCCGCGGCTCAATATGGGCTGGTTCTCTGTGCCGAGCACGCGCTGCATGATGGTGCACTCGAAGGCCTTCGGCAAGTACAAGGGCGACGAGGAGGTGGTGAAGCGCACCGCGTTATATAGCGAGCTTAACCTGCTGTCGCATTATGCCCCCACGCGCCGCGTCACTGTCACCGTGCAGGACGAGGAGGGCAAGCCCCTGGAGGGCGCGCAGGTGAAGTTCAAGCTCTACAACTACGCCGAGTATTACACCCTCAGCACCCAGACCACCGATGCCGAGGGCAAGGCCTCGCTAACCACCGGCCTGGGTGATTTGCTGATATGGGCCACCGACGGCGAACGCTACGCCTTCGAGAAGCTGGACGTGCGCCAGGACAGCACGATGACGCTGCAGCTTGGAGCGCCGGCATCCTGCCGGCAGGCCGGCGAGACGCCGGCGCTCCAGTTCGAGATGGTGCCCCCCGTGGCTGGCACACCCAAGGTGGTGGCCACCGAGGAGGAAACCGCCGCCAACGCCAAGCGCCTGGCCTACGAAGACTCGCTGCGCAACGCCTACACTGCCACTTTCCCCACCTACGAGCAGTGGTGGGAGATGTCGGACTACCCCGTCTCGGTACATCCCGACGTGACCGCCGACAAGGCGTGGGAGCTGGTGAAAAAGAGCGAGGGCAACTGGCGTGAGATCACCGCCTTCATTGACACCTGCGGGGATTATCGCCGCGAATACTATGAGTACATGAGCAGCTATAGCGACAAGGACATGCGCGACATCACCGCCGCCACCCTCGAGGCGCATTGGACCGAGCCGTGGCAGTATAAAGGTTACGCTCGTGATGTATATGAGAAAGGCATCATGCCCGCCCGCATCAGCAACGAGATGGTTCGCCCCTACCGCAAGGAGCTCGCCCGCTTCAAGGGCATGACGGCCGAAGAGATACGCCAGTGGACGCTGGACAGCATCGTCATTGACGACAGCAGCAACTACTACAACTGTCCCGTCTCGCCCGTGGGCGTGTACAAGCTGCGCCGTGCTGACAGCCACAGCCGCGACATCTTCTTCGTGGCCGCCTGCCGCGCCGCCGGGGTGCCCGCCTATCTGGATAATGCCACCAACGAGCTCTTCGTCTACGGCAAGGCCGGCTGGAACAGGATAACCTTCGGGGAGTTGTCGAGTTCGGCGGCCTTCAGGTCGCCGGCTACCCTCACCCTGACCTACCGCGGCAAGGAACCCGCCAAGCCTGTCTACTGGCCCCACTTCACGCTGGCCAAGCTGGAGAATGGCGACCTGCGCACCTTCGACTTCGAAGACGACCCGAGGATGGAGTGGAGAACGGTGAGCGGAGAGCGGAGAACGGATGCTCTCGACTTGGAGCCCGGCGTCTACTGCCTCAGCACGGGCAATCGCTACCCCGACGGGGCCGTGCGGTCAAGGATGGAATTCTTCGAGGTGGCGGCCGGAGAGAAGGTGACCAAGGAGATTGTCATCCTGCCCCTGCTGGCCCGCACCGACGAGCTGGGCATGGTGGACAAGAATCTGGAACTCTTCGACGGCGTGGCCCTGTGGGACTATGCAGGCAAGGAGGGCATGCTCTACGTCAACCTGGGCGACTACAGCGAGCCCTCGAAGCACCTCATCGTGGAACTGCGCCAGCTGCAGAAGGAGATGAAGCAGTGGGGCGGCATGACCTTCATGGTGGGGCCGACCACTATCGGCATGACCGGGTGGAATCTGGTAAACACCGACTTTGCCTACCAGAAAGGCCTGCTGGAACAGCGCATCTGCGAGGCTGCCAAGCTGGGCAAGGTGGAGTATCCGCTGGTGGCGTTGATAGACAAGGATGGCCAGATCCTCTACCACAGTACGGGCTACAAGATTGGCGTTGTGGAGCAGGTGCTCAAGGCGGCTGCCTTATAGGATTTCGCGGTGGATTTCGCGGATGATTCGGGCGGGAGTGCCGGCGACGACCATGCCGGCAGGGACGTCCTTGGTGACGACTGAGCCCGCGGCAACAATGGCGTCTTCGCCGATGGTGACACCGGCCAGCACCGTTACGTTGGCGCCCAGCCAGGCGTTGCGTTTGACGACGATGGGTTTGGTGAGCAACGAGTGACGCTTGGCCGGCTCTTCGGGGTGATACTCCGTGGCCAGCACGCAGTGGGGACCGATGAAGACATCGTCCTCGATGGTGATACCGCCGAGGGCCAGCAGGGAGCAGCCGAAGTTGAGAAAGCAGTCCTTGCCCAGACTGACGCCCGGTCCATAGTTGATGTTGAGCGGAGGAAAGACCCGCACGGTGTCGTCTACCGTCTTGCAGGTGATTTGTCTAAGATATTCGCGCACCTCGTCGTCGGAGTGCCATCCAGAGTTCATCTCGGCTACCAGTTGTCGTGTCCGCACCACTTCATCGGCGACGGCCTGTGAGCCTACGTATTTGTTTTCAGTATTTTTGTTCATGGCGGTTATAGGCGGTTTTTTATGTCCGAGCCAACATATTGACCGACGGCTTTGGCTGTCGGATTGGAGAAATGGGTGTCGTCGGGCAGATAGACATCCAGCGTGCCGCTATCGACCAGCGAGTCGATGAGTGGCAACATATTGAGGAATCGGGGCACCGAATCGAATATGCAGGGGGATTCCAATATTCGTTTGGCGGTGTCGGGAGGAGATACCATTTGGTGCCGATAGGCGGTGTATTTTTCTGGTATGGCGACAAAGATGATGGTTTTCCCGTAGGATTGTGCCAGGCTGTCGAGTCTTTTCAGATTCTCCAATGCGCGGTCATATTCCCATTCCATGGGTTTCAACAAATCTTCCTGATAGAAGAGGAGCTCTTGGGGATGGATGGAAAAGCAGGGGCGGCTCAGCTGTACACGTCCGACAGGAGGAGGGTCGAGGCCCAGGTTCTTCTTGTAATATTCTATGGGACGGGAGCTGATGTCATGCAAATCCTCTATCCAGAGGTCTTTTGTGGACTGTTGGGGAGTGACCATCGGCGGGTTGATGTTGTCGAAATCGAGGTAGCATAGGCGGTAGATTATCAATCTTTCGCCCGACTGCAGGATGACGGTGTCGCCAAGGTCGTTGGGACAGTGCTTCAAGGCACTAAGGAATTCCTTCAGAGGCTCTTGGAAGTAGCCGGCCACTACGATACGTTTCCCGACGATACCGCCCATGAACTGATGCCAGCGTGAGTCGGGCCAGCGAGAGTTGGCGGCAGTGTAGGAGTCGCCAAACACCACCCACTCGTCTGCTGCTTTGGGGCCAATGTCGTCCACGTCCACATCGCGACATGAAGTGCGAGGCGTATTGGGGTCGGGTTGAGGGCGGGTATAGTGGAATTCTTTTTGGGTCAGTCGGGCCAGGTCTCCTCTCATGGCGTTCATGTCGACGAAGAGATAAAAGTAGGCAAGCAGTGCCATCAGAGGCAACAGGTAGAGCAGTGTATGCAGGAGAAATCTTTTCATGGCCGGTTCAGAATTGGAAATAAATGAAATTCTCACTGTGGGAAGAGAAGAGCAGGATGGCGCCAGTCAAAGAGTAGTAGATGGCGGCGCGTGCCCAGCGAGGACGTACAGTGCCAAGTACCAGCCCGTGCTCTCGCTCGCGGTTGATCCATTCTGCCACAAACATTATAAGGATAAATCCCAGTGTCAACCATGGCACATCGATTCCTTCCATAGTCCAGTTGCCTTTGAAAAATTGTGCAAAATATCCGAAGGAGTCGCTGATGGTGTCGGCGCGGAAGAAAATGCGGCCGATGGTGCAGAGCAGGAATGTGTTGCACATCATGGCTACTTCGCCAATCGTGGGCAGCATCCTCCCCTGGGCTACCGTGTCGAGATGGCGCCGGTTGCGTCCTGACAGCATCAGGGGTATAAACAGAATGGCATGGAAGGCTCCCCATGCTACAAATGTCCAGTTGGCTCCATGCCACAGGCCGCTTACGAGAAAAATAATCACGGTGTTGCGGACGGTTTGCAGCTTGCTGCCACGGCTGCCACCCAAGGGGATGTACAGATAATCGCGGAACCATCGATTGAGTGATATGTGCCACCTCCGCCAGAACTCTCCGGTGTCGCGACTGAAATATGGCGTTTTGAAGTTTGGTTTCAGATGTATGCCAAACAGTTTGGCACATCCGATGGCAATATTGCTGTATCCGGCGAAATCGCCGTAGATTTGTATGGAGAAAAGCATGGCGGCTATCACCAGTCGTGGCCCTGTGCTTTCGGCGTAATGACCCCATACTTGGTCTACATATAGGCCACAGCGGTCGGCTACAACCATCTTCATGAAGAATCCCCAGAGCATCTGCCTCATTCCATCGGCTGCCAAGCTGTAGTCGAAGTGTCGTTTCTCCAAGAACTGTGGTAGCAGGTTTGTGGCACGCTCGATAGGGCCTGCCACCAGTTGGGGGAAGAAGCTCACGTATGCGAAGTAGGCCACTATGTCGTGTGTGGGCTCTATCTTCCTTTTGTAAACGTCGATACTGTAGCTGAGGGCTTGGAAGGTGTAGAATGAGATGCCTACGGGCAACACTAAGCCCAAGAGCAGCCTGTCGCCTTGGCCGCCGAGGAAAACATCGGCAAAAGACTGAGCGAAAAAGTCATAGTATTTGAACAGGCCTAAAATTCCCAGATTGACTCCCACCGACAGCCATAGCCATAGTCGCCGTCGGCGTTCTCTTTCCATCATTATGCCTGTCCACCAGCTCAGTAGGGTCGTGAATGCTATCAGTGCCAAAAAACGATAGTCCCACCACCCATAGAACAGGTAGGATGCAGTCACTACCCATAGATTCTGAAGCTGTCTTTTTTTGTTCAGCAGCCAGTAAATGGCAAAGACTACCGGTAGGAAGATGAGAAATTCGGCAGAGTTGAACAGCATTCTATTCCACTGTTACACTCTTGGCGAGGTTGCGGGGCTGGTCGACGTTGCGGCCCTTGGCGGTGGCAATGTAGTAGGCCAGCAGCTGCAGCGGGATGACCGAGAGCAGGGGAACGAAGCAGTCGCGTGTGTCGGGGATGACGAAGCAGTAGTCGCTCATGTTTTTCACCGTCGTGTCGCCTTCGGTGACCACAGAGATGATCTTGCCCTTGCGGCTCTTGATTTCCTGGATGTTGCTGACAATCTTGTCGTACATACCGCGCTTCGGGGCGATGAAGACCACGGGCATCTCCTCGTCGACGAGGGCGATGGGACCGTGCTTCATTTCGGCGGCGGGATAACCTTCGGCGTGGAGGTAGGAAATCTCCTTCAGCTTCAGGGCACCCTCGAGGGCCACGGGGTAGTTGTAGCCACGGCCGAGGAAGATGAAGTTGCGGCAGTAGGTGAACATCTGGGCAAACTGGTCGATGTTCTTGTTGTTCTCCAGTGTCCACTGTATCTTGTCGGGAATCTGGTACAGTTCGTCCACCAGCATGTGGAACATGTCGTCGCTCAGCGTGTGCTTTTCTTTGGCGATGGCCAAACCCAGCAGGCACAGCGTAATGACCTGGCCGGTGAAGGCCTTGGTGGAGGCCACGCCAATCTCCGGACCCACGTGCAGGTAGGTGCCGCTGTTGGTGGCGCGGGCGATGGAGGAACCGATGACGTTGCAGATGCCGTAGAGGAAGGCTCCCTTCTGTTCGGCCAGCTGGATGGCGGCCAGTGTGTCGGCCGTCTCACCGCTCTGGCTCACAGCGATGACTACATCGTCCGGATAGATGACGGGGTTGCGGTAGCGGAACTCCGAGGCGTACTCCACCTCGACGGGTATCTGGGCTGCCTCCTCGATGAAGTACTTGCCGATAAGGGCCGAGTGCCAACTGGTGCCGCAGGCGCAGATGATGATGCGGCGGGCGTTGATGAATTTGTCTTTATGGTCGATGATGCCGCTGAGCACCACGTCGTGCGTCTTTTTGTGCAGACGGCCTTTGATGCAGGTGCGCAGGGCGTTGGGCTGCTCCCAGATCTCCTTCAGCATGAAGTGGGGGAAACCGCCCTTCTCCAGCTCGTCGAGGCTCAGACTCAAGGTGTGCATCTCGGGAGTCTGGTGCACGTTGGCCAGATTGACGATGTCTATCTTGCCGCTGCGGTCCATGTAGGCAATCTCCTCGTCCTTGAGGTAAATAACCTGCTTGGTGTATTCCACGATGGGAGTGGCGTCGCTGCCGAGGTAGAACTCCTTCTGCCCACGGGCGTCGGAGCCTACGCCGATGACCAGGGGGCTGCCCTTGCGGGCGCAAATCAACTGGTCGGGATGCTCCTTCTGCAGTATGGCAATGGCATAGGCGCCGATGACGTTCTTCAGCGCGCGCTGCACGGCAGTGAAGAGGGTGCACTTGCCTTTCTTCTGTGTGTATTCAATCAGCTGCACCAGCACCTCGGTGTCGGTCTCGCTGCAGAATGAGTAGCCTTCCTTCTCCAGCATGGCGCGGAGGGTCTTGTAGTTTTCGATGATGCCATTGTGCACCAGCGAGAGATTGCCGCTCTGCGAGAGATGGGGGTGCGCATTGACGGTGTTGGGCTCGCCGTGGGTGGCCCAGCGGGTGTGGGCAATGCCGATGCTGCCGCTGGTGTCCTTGTCGGCGCATTTCTCCTCCAGGGCCGACACTTTGCCGGTGGCCTTGTAGATGTTGAGGTCGCCTTTGGCGTTAATCATGGATACTCCCGCGCTGTCGTAGCCACGGTATTCAAGACGATGAAGACCTTTTATCAATATGGGGTAAGCTTCCTGCTCACCGATATATCCTACTATTCCGCACATAATGTTTTTATAAAAGTTATAATGTTTTTGATTTGCAAAAATACATATTTTTTACAAACTGACAAAAAAAAATGTGCGTTTCTGGCTTGAAAAAATACAATTCGGCACATGCTGCCCATGGATGGCAATCGTCAAATACGTGATATCTTGTGGTTTTTGAGTGTTTGGATAAAAAAACGAAAGCCCCTCCCGAGGGAGAGGCTTTCTGCATTGCGATTTGTCCTTATATTCCGATTAGAGTTTCTGGACGCATTCGATGAGGCCCTTGCCGATTTCGATAGCTTCCTCGTTCTGGGGAATGAGGTTCCAGTGGCGCTGGGGCAGGGAGTGCTCGAGGCCTTCGTGGATGTACTGCTTTTCGACGATGGGTTTGAGCTTCAGGAAGCCACCGAGGACCACCATGTTGAAGACCTTGCTGATGCCGAGCTCCTGGGCTTTGGCGGTAGCGGCGATCTTGTAGATGTTGATGTCCTTGCGGGTGGGCTCGTGGGTGATGCCGTTGGGGTCGTAGATGAGCAGGCCGCCGGGCTTCACGCTGGCCTCAAACTTGTCCAGCGACTGCTGGTTGAGGATGATGGCCGTGTCGAACTGGTTGATGATGGGCGAGCTGATGCGCTCGTCGCTGATGATGACGGAGACGTTGGCCGTGCCGCCGCGCATCTCGGGGCCGTA
>DGTB01000113.1:13837-15789 GCA_002394185.1 Bacteroidales bacterium UBA4347
TCTTACCCATGGAGAGGACACCCTGTCCACCGAAACCGGCTATGATGATTTCTTCAGTCATTGTTTCTTTGTTTTAAATTGTTAATTATTGCATAACGGTCAGCGGGTGGTCAAGCACGAGGCGGTTGGCATCGATACCCTCGACAATCTTGCCGTCGACCTTGATGTCGCCGATGGGGTAGTTGGGCATCATGTTGTCTTCCATCCACTTGTTGGCGGCCACGGGGGTCATCTTCCAGCCGGAGTTGCAGTTGGAGAGGATCTCGACGAAGGAGAGGCCTTTCTTCAGCTTCTGGTTCTCGAAGGCTTTGCGGATGGCGGCTTTGGCCTTGCGCACGGCGGCGGGGTTCTGCACGCTCTGGCGGGTCACGTAGTAGGTGCCGGGCAGGGTGGAGAGGAGCTCAGTCATGCGGAGGGGATAACCGTTGAGGTCCACGCGACGGCCGTAGGGGGTCGTGGCGCTGCGCATGCCGACCAGGGTGGTGGGGGCCATCTGGCCACCGGTCATACCGTAGATACCGTTGTTGACGAAGATCATGGTGATGTTCTCGCCACGGTTGGCGGCATGGATGGTCTCGGCGGTGCCGATAGCGGCCAGGTCGCCGTCGCCCTGATAGGTGAACACGAAGGTGTCGGGGTTGAGGCGCTTGATAGCGGTGGCCAGTGCGGGAGCACGACCGTGGGCAGCCTCCTGGAAGTCGACATCGAAATAGTTGTAGGCCAGAACGGAGCATCCGACGGGCGAAACGCCGACGACCTGGTCCTGGATGCCCATCTCGTCGATCACTTCGGCGACAAGACGGTGGGTGGTGCCGTGGCCGCAGCCGGGGCAGTAGTGCATGACGGCGTCGGTGAGCACTTTGGTACGGGTGTAGACCTCCTCGTAACCCTCTTTCAGCAGCTCTTGCTTGCGAGCTTCAATATCTTGATTCATTGTTGTTCCTTTCTTTATTTGATAATCTTGTTTTCAAGAGCCTCCAGGACCTCGCCGGGAGTGGGGATGATACCGCCGAAGCGGCCGAAGTGCTCGGTCTTCACGCCGCACTGGGTGGCGAGCTTCACGTCCTCGATCATCTGGCCGGCGCTCATCTCGACGCAAAGGATACCTTTGACGTGCTTGGCGACCTCGGCAAGCTGCTTGGTCGGGAAGGGGAAGAGGGTGATCAGGCGGAACAGACCCACCTTGATGCCCTTTTCGCGAGCCATCTGCATGGCCTTCATGGCGATACGGCTGCTCGAACCGTAGGCGACGATGATGTAGTCAGCGTCCTCGCAGTTGAGCATCTCGTAGCGCACTTCCTTCTCCTTCATCTCGGCGTACTTCTTCTGGAGCTTCAGGTTGAAGACTTCCTGACGGGCGCTGTCGAGCTCGAGGGAGGTGATGATGTTGTGGGCGCGGTCTTTGGGCTTGCCCCAGGTGCCCCAGGGGGCGTTCTTGCGGCGCTCTTCCTCGGTCCAACGGGCCACATTGTCGCGGGTGTAGAGTTTCTCCATGCACTGTCCGATGGCACCATCGGAGAGAATCAGGACGGGGTTGCGATACTTGAAGGCGATGTCCCAAGCGTCGAACACGAAGTCGTACATCTCCTGCACGCTGGCGGGAGCGAGGGTATAGAGCTGGTAGTCACCGTGACCGCCGCCCTTGACGCTCTGGAAATAGTCGCTCTGCGAAGGCTGGATGGTGCCCAGTCCGGGACCGCCACGCATCACGTTGACGACGAGGCAGGGGATCTCGGCGCCTGCCAGGTAGGTCAGACCTTCCTGCATCAGCGAGATTCCGGGGCTGGAGCTCGAGGTGGCCACTTTCTTGCCGGTGGCGGCGCCGCCGTAGACCATGTTGATCGAGGCGACCTCGCTCTCGGCCTGCAGCACGGTCATGCCCGTGGTCTCCCACGGCTTCTCGGCCATCAGGGTTTCCATAACTTCCGACTGCGGAGTGATAGGATAGCCGA
>DGTB01000219.1 GCA_002394185.1 Bacteroidales bacterium UBA4347
ATATAAGAACGGCCGTATTAGACACGTCTCAGGTAGGGGTTTGACCCCTGTTATAAAGACGCGGCGTGCTGCGTCTCCCAGTGGCCTTGGCCAACTTGGAGACACAGCACGCCGCATCTCTGCAGTTTTCGATATAAAATACTTTTATTCAGCTCCTTGACGCTGCTCAAGGGCTTCGTACATGAAGACGCCGGCGGCGACACTGACGTTCAGGGAGGCTACCTCGCCCATGATGGGCAGTTTGGCTCGCACATCGCTCATTTTCAGCAGGTCGGGGCTGATGCCGGTTTCCTNNCTGTATATAGGAACTATATAAGAACTATATGTGAACGATATAAGAACTATATAAGAAGGGCCGAAGAAGGGGCGAAGTGGGGGCGAATCGGGTAGGAGGCGGGAGCGCAAAAAAAAGCCGTCTACTCGCCGCGCTGTTCGAGGGCTTCGTACATGAAGACGCCGGCGGCGACGCTGACGTTAAGCGAGGCCACCTCGCCCACGATGGGCAGTTTTGCACGCACGTCGCTCAACCTCAGTAGGTCGGGGCTGATGCCGGTTTCCTCGTTGCCGAGGATGAGGAGCGTGGGCTGGCGGAAGTCCACCTTGCGGTAGTGCTCGGCGCCTTTCTCGGTGGCGGCAACCACCTGGTAGCCGTACTGCTTGGCCAGGTTGATGACGGTTTTCATGTTCTGCTCGCGGCAGACGGGGAGGCGCAGCAGGGCACCGCTGGAGGTCTTGATGGCATCCTCGTTCATGGCCGCCGTGCCGCGGTCGGGCACGACGAGGGCGCTGACGCCCGTGCACTCAGCCGTGCGGGCTATGGCGCCCATGTTGCGCACGTCGGTGATGTGGTCCAGCAGGACAACCATGGCGTTTTCGGGCAGGGTTTCAACCAGTTCCATGAAGGAATGGTACTTCACGCTGCCAATGGTGGCCACCACGCCCTGGTGGTTGCCGGCGGTCATCTTGTTGAGCTTCTCCACGGGGACGTACTGGAAGGGTATGTCGTGTTCCTTCATCTTGGCCCTCAACTCGCCCAGGAGCGAGGAGTTGAGTCCGTTCTGGATGAGGATGCGCTCTATCTGCTGGCCGCTGCCGATGGCCTCGATGACGGGGCGGAGGCCGTAGACTATCTGGAGCGCCGGCATCCTGCCGGCAGCGCCTCTCTGTTGCTGTGGTCTATTCTGTGCTTTTTCCATCGATGATTGTTATTTTCCGGTCGGCCATGGCGGCCAGTTCTTCGTTGTGGGTGACGATGATGAAGGTCTGGTTGAGCTGTTCGCGCAGGCGGAAGAAGAGCTCGTGGAGCTCGCGGGCATGCTGCGAGTCGAGGTTGCCGCTGGGCTCGTCGGCCAAGACGGCCATGGGACTGTTCATCAGGGCCCTGGCCACCGCCACGCGTTGCTGCTCGCCGCCGCTCATAGCCTGCGGTTTGTGCGCCGCGCGGCCGTCCACCTTCATGAGCGAGAGCAGCTCCATGGCCCTCGCCTGCGCCTCCTTCATGGGGGTGCCTTTGATGAGGGCGGGAATGCAGACGTTCTCCAGCGCCGTGAATTCCGGCAGCAGGTGGTGCGCCTGGAAGACGAAGCCTATGTGCTCGTTGCGGAAGCGTGCCAACTCCTTCTCCTTCAGGTTGGACACCTCGGTGTCGCCGTAGCGGAGGGTCCCGCTGTCGGGCCGGTCGAGGGTGCCGAGTATCTGCAGCAGTGTCGTCTTGCCCGCGCCGCTGGGGCCCACGATGCTGACGACCTCGCCCTGATTGATTTCCAGCGAGATATTCTTCAGTACGTGCAGGTCGCCGTAGCTCTTGTTGATATTGATTGCCTGTATCACACTATTGTCTTGACTACTTAACTACTTTTCCACTTAACCACTACATTTCCACGCCGTTGATAAACACCCGCTCCACCTTGTTCTCGCCGTAGCTGTAGGGCATGTACTCGTAGCTGGCGATGGGTTTGGTGATGAAGAAGTTGGCCTTCTTGCCCACGGCGATGGTGCCCAGCTCGTGGCTGACGCCCATGGCGTAGGCGGTGTTGAGGGTGGTGGCGTTGAGGGCCTCCTCGGGGGTGAGGCGGTAGCGGATGCAGGCCATGGAGAGGATGAGCTGCATGTTGCACGAAGGCGAGGTGCCGGGGTTGTAGTCCGACGCCATGGCCACGGGCAGGCCGGCCTCGATCATGCGGCGCGCCGGCGAGAGGGGCAGGTTGAGGAAGAAGGCGCAGCCCGGCAGGATGGTGGGCATGGTGTCGGTGCCTTTGAGGCACTCGATTTCGGCATCGCCCATCTGCTCCAGGTGGTCGACGGAGATGGCATTGTATTTCACACCCACCTGCACGCCGCCCGAGATGGCCATCTCGTTGGCGTGGATTTTGGGGCGCATGCCGTGCTTGATGCCGGCCTCGAGGATGCGGGCGGTGTCGTCGACGGTGAAGAATCCCTGGTCGCAGAAGACATCGATGAAGTCGGCCAGTCCTTCGTCGGCCACGCGCGGAATCATCTCGTTGATGACGAGGTCGACATAGTCCTCCTGGTGGCCGCGGTATTCCATGGGGATGCCGTGGGCGCCGAGGAAGTTGGACTTGATGGTCAGGGGCGAGTTCTCTTTGAGGCGGCGGATGACGCGGAGGAGTTTCAGCTCGCTCTCGGTGGTGAGGCCATAGCCGCTCTTGATTTCGATGGCGCCGGTGCCGAGGCGCATGGCCTCCTCGAGGCGTTGAAGGGCCATGTCGTAGAGTTCCTGCTCCGAGGCCGCGGCGGTGGCTTTGGCCGAATTGAGGATACCCCCTCCCCTCTTGGCGATCTCCTCGTAGGAGAGGCCGCGGATCTTGTCCACGAACTCATGCTCGCGCGAGTTGGCGTAGACCAGGTGCGTATGCGAGTCGCAGAACGTCGGGAAGACCATTCGCCCCGTGGCATCGATTTGGAGCGCCGGCGTCTCGCCGGCACCACAGCCGTCCGCACTCAGTTCGTTCATCGGCCCGAAGGCCTTTATCTTACCGTCCTCCACAAGGAGGTATGCGTCCTTCATGGTCTCCATCTGCGCCATCTCCTTGCCTTGGGCGCGAAGCTTGGGCTGGTAGTTGCCCCCCTGTCCGAGGGGAACTGTCGCTTTGCGGCTGAGGGGTTCCACCTGCACCAGCTCCTTGATATTCTTGATAAGTGTCTGCATATAATCAAATGTTATTTATTTTTCACACATCAATTTTGCTGCAAAGGTACAACAAATATTTCACCTGGCAAAATATTTATTTTACCATGCCCGCCATTTGCTGCAGCTCCTCCACGATGAATTATCTGACCGTGGTGCCGTCGTGGCTCCAGCGCTTGCCGGCCAGTGTATCGGGCATGCCCTCTGTGCGTAACAGGTGCACCTGGTAGTAGAGGTACTCCTCGAGGTTCTCGTCATACTCGCACGGGAACTGGGCGCACACGGCCTCGTCGTCGATCTGCGACAGGATGCCGTTGTATCGAGCCAAAGCTTCACGGTCGGCGGCGACGGTCGTCCCGTCGACGGTGAACATCCTCACATCGTCGGTGAAGAAATCGGCGATATAGGTCATATCGGCACGGCCCCACGACATGTCGTCGGTGGAGATGGTGTAGTAATGGGTGGCCGAGGCCCCCTCGTCGTCACTCTGGCAGCCGACAACAAACATCATGCAGGCAGCCATTATAATAAAAATACCTTTCTTCATATTCATTTTCTTTAAAGTTACTCTGTTACACCCGAATCATTGGCAGCACACTCTTGTAGCAGGTCTGTTCCTTGTGTCCTTTGATTCCGGGTTGCAGCATATTGGTTATCGTTGAATAATGATGGCCGGCGGCTGGTTCTGCTGGCGCTCGCGGTCGCTGAAGCGGGTGCCGTTGGCGATGATGAACTGGCGCACGGCCTCGGGGTCGAGCTGGCGGTCTTTGATGAGGCGGTGGCGGGCCACGAGCTTGGCGATGGAAGCCTCCTTGGGCAAAAAGGGCGAGTCTACCTCGGCCACTTCGTCGCTGCCGCGGAAGGAGAAGACGAGGTAGGCCGTCGGGGTGCCGTCGGGGAACTCGCGGCTGCGGCGCTCGCGGTCGGTGAAGCTCTCCTGCCGCACAGTGATGAGCAGGTCGTCGTTCGCGTCCACGATGGTGAAGACGCATTCCGTGCTGAGCAGTTTGCAGCCCTCCTTTTCGATGTAGGCGACAGTGTCGCCGTTTACAATCATCTCGCCGTCTTTGCCGACGGAGACCTTTTGGCGCTGCGCGAAGGCCGTCGTGCCGACGGCCATCAGCAATGCTATGAGCAGTGTGTGTTTCATAATTTCAAAAGAGTTCCTGTTGGTTGCCGTTCTGTTTTATCTTGCCCAGGTGCTGGTAGGCGAGCATGGTGGCTTCGCGGCCGCGGGGGGTGCGCATGAGGTAGCCCTCCTGGATGAGGTAGGGTTCGTAGACCTCCTCGACGGTGCCGGCGTCTTCGCCCACGGCGGTGGCCACGGTGTTGAGCCCCACGGGGCCGCCCTTGAACTTGTCGATGATGGTGGAGAGGATTCGGATGTCCATGTCGTCCAGTCCGTTGCGGTCCACGTTGAGGGCCTGGAGGGCATAGCGTGCAATGTCGAGGGTGATGGTGCCGTCGCCCTTGACCTGCGCGAAGTCGCGCACGCGGCGCAGCAGGCGGTTGGCGATACGGGGGGTGCCGCGCGAACGGCGGGCAATCTCGATGGCGCTCTCGGAGGTTATCTTCACCTGCAAGAGCGAGGCCGAGCGGTTGACAATCTTGGTAAGCGTCTCGGCATCATAGTATTCCAGACGGCAGTTGATGCCGAAGCGGGCGCGCAGCGGGGCGGTGAGCATGCCGCTGCGGGTGGTGGCGCCGATGAGGGTGAAGGGCTTGAGGTTAAGCTGCACGCTGCGGGCCGCCGGGCCGGACTCGATCATGATGTCGATGCGGAAGTCCTCCATGGCACTGTAGAGATACTCCTCCACCACGGGCGAGAGGCGGTGTATCTCGTCGATGAAAAGCACGTCGTTGGGCTGCAGCGAGGTGAGCAGGCCCGCCAAGTCGCCGGGCTTGTCGAGCACGGGACCGGAGGTGGTTTTGATGCTCACGCCCAGCTCGTTGGCGATGATGTTGCTGAGGGTGGTCTTGCCCAGGCCCGGAGGGCCGTAGAGCAACACATGGTCCAGCGGCTCGCCACGGTCCTTGGCGGCGCGGACGAAGACCTTGAGGTTCTCCACCACCTGGTGCTGACCGGCGAAACTGTCGAACCCCGACGGGCGCAACGCACGCTCTATCTCTTTTTCCTTGGCGGAAATGCTACGGCCATCTAAATTGTCATTACTCACTGTGAATATATTATTTAAGGTGTTCGCCACCTGCGGTTCATGCTGCAAAATTAACACTTTTTTCGCTAACGGCCAAAAGTTTTTACAAAACAGCCCATAGAGCACTGACTTTCAATACAAAACATATTTTTGCAAAAAAACACAAAAAAAACTCGAAAAACAAAAATATAAAACAATGATATTCAACAGTTAACACATATCAAGTCTTTACCAACTCTTTACTATCTCCTTACTATCTCCTTATCAACTCCTACTATAGTGGGAGATGATAGGTAGATGGTAGGTGGATAATAGGTGGGAACAAGGGGGTAGGTACCTGTTAGGTGGCTGTCGGGATCCTTGTCGATACGATGCCCTGAGGGATAAAATAAAAAAAAAGCACCTGCGGCATACTAAAATTTCCACAGGTGCGTTATCAGTTAAAAATATAAAAAGAATAAGGAATGAAACCAATTATTGTTGGAACAGATTTTTCCGCAGGATCCTACATGGCTCTCGAGCTGGCCATCGACGTGGCCAACCGTTTCCAGAGCGACATTATACTTATTTGGGCGCGTCGCGAGAAGCTCCTCTTCAACGACGAACAGCTCTCCACGATGACCAACCTGGCCGAGGACAAGCTACAGGCCCTCTGCGACAAGTACCAGCCTGCCATGAAGTACGGCAAACTGCGCTGGCAGATTACCAACGGCAAGGTGGCTCCGGCGCTGGCCACGACGGCCACGCGCGAATTGGCCTCGATGATCATCATCGGCACCAACGGAGCCTCGGGATTTGAGAAATACTGGATGGGTAGCCAGGCCGTGCGCATCGTGCAGGACTCGCCCTGCCCCGTGCTCACCGTACGCCAGGGCTACGACTTCCACAAGAAGCTGGAGCGCATCGTGGTGCCCCTGCGCGTCAACGCCAATTCGCGCCAAAAGGTGCCGCCCGCAGCCTCCATGGCCAAGATTTTCGATTCTGAGGTCTACATCCTCGGTCTGCTCGACATGAAAGAGGACGAGCAGGTGTTGCGCACCTACGTGCAGCAGAGCACCGACTACCTGGACAAAGAGGTCGTGAAGTACCAGACTGTAATCCGCCCCTACTCCAACTACTGCGACACGGTGATGGAATACACCGAGGACATCAAGGCCGACCTGGTGGTCATCAACACCGAACAGGACCGCATCATCAGCCAGATATTCCTCGGCACCAACGCCCAGCAGATAGTCCACCGCTCGCAGATTCCCGTGCTCTGCATCCACCCGGCCGACTACATCAACGTTTCGGCGAAAATCTGAGCAGTGTTAAGTGATTAGCGGTTAGTGTTTAGTTGATGGAATACGATACGATAGTGGTTGGCGGCGGCGCGTCGGGGCTGATGGCCGCCGTGACGGCAGCAGGGCGCGGCAAGCGTGTGCTGCTGCTGGAGAAGATGGACCAAGCCGGGCGCAAGCTGCGCATCACCGGCAAAGGTCGCTGCAACCTCACCAATACCAGCCCCCTACGCGACACCCTGCCTCACATAGGCAGCGACGCCCGCTTTCTGCGCAACGCCTACGGCCGGTTCTTCAACCAGCAGTTGATGGACTTCTTCGAGCAGCGGGGCGTGGCGTTGACCGTGGAACGCGGCAACCGTGTGTTTCCCGCCAGCGGCAAGGCCCTCGACATCTTCCTGGCCCTGATGCACGAGCTGGAACAGAATTCCAACGTCACCATCCGCAAGAACACCACTGTCAAGAGCATAGAGACCTTCGAAGGGCAAGCCACGGCGGTAGTCCTCGAGCGCGGCGAGCGCATCGCCTGCCGCCACATCATACTGGCCACCGGCGGCCTCTCCTACCCCACCACGGGCAGCACCGGCGCCGGATACCGCATGGCCCGCGAACTGGGGCACACCGTCGTTGAGCCCGTACCCTCGCTGGTGGCGCTGAAATGCCAGGAGAAGATTCCGGAAGACCTCGTCGGCTTCCAGCTAAAGAACGTGCAGCTCTCGCTTTACGAGGGGTCGTCATGCGCCCCGATGTTCAAGTCGGGCGTCGGCGAGATGACCTTCGTGTCGGATGGCCTGGCAGGCCCCATCGTACTCAGCGCCAGCCGTATCGCCACACGTCCACTGCAATCCAATCAGCCCCTCACCGCCCGTCTCGACCTCAAACCCGGCCTCAGCCCCGAGCAGCTGGACCGCCGACTGCTTGCCGACCTCGATCAGAACGGCACGCGCATCTTCAACGACGCCCTCCGCCTGTGGCTCCCCGCCGAGTTGATTCCGCTGGCGTTGCCGCAGTTGCACATAGAATACTACAAACGCCTGCACCAGATTACCGGTGAGGAACGCCGCCGTTTGGGCCGCTGGCTGAAGGGGGTGGAGTTCACCCTCACAGGCACCCACGACTGGAACGAGGCCATCGTCACCCAGGGAGGCGTGGCCCTCGGCGAGGTAAACCCCAAGACAATGGAAAGCCGACTGGTGAAAGGCCTGTATCTTGTAGGCGAACTCCTCGACCTCGACGCCGACACCGGCGGATACAACCTCCAGATAGCCTTCAGTACCGGCCACGCCGCCGGCGAAGCAATATAAAACAATATGAAAATAAAGCGATTGACACTCATCCTTCTAGCTGCAATAGCGGTGCTGCTGCCGACCCAAAGTCGGGCGGCGAAAACTGCTACACGGCACACAATGGAGAGTATCAATCCCTTTAACAACAGGCCTCAATGGCAAGATATTGGCCTCTACGATGTGCTGGCCTTTATCGGAAACAGCACAGTGACCGCGCCGACCACTGTGCGCGAGGCGCACGAAAGTCCCGCCGGCACCACCAGCGGAGCCATTGCGACCCTCGAACGACATTACAAAACACTGCAGACCGACACTTATGGTGGCTATCATACCGTCAGCGGGTATATCTACCTGATATGCTGTCTCAGACTCTGATTTGATTCGGTTCACCCTTTTACTTTTGGCAATACCTGATAAAAACGAATAACCGTAAAGAATACGGTTTCATTCATGTTGTCTTGTCATCGTATATGCCGATAGTTCCCTTTTCACATCAGAACCTATCAAATCAAAAAAAATGGAATATATAAGAAAATCAATATATAAACAGCCAGAAATACGTCATGTCCTGGTACCGTTGTGGTCGGCATGGGTGCTGGTTGGTATTGGAGCAGTCTGCGGTGTTGTGGTATTGAAAGCCACAACGATGTCTGACATCGCATCATCGATGTTGACAGGAGGGGTGATAGTGGGAGCCTGCTCACTGGTCACAGTATTATGCTACTGGCTTTTCGGCGACAGCCATCGGCCATATAACCGAGAAATCAAAAGCATACTGGAACCCACTTACGCCTACTACCCACTCAGCGTGGAAACGGCCTTGGTGAACGCATTGGAATCAGGCGACGAAAAGGCGCTGGCCAACATCAAGCGCCAGCCCAAACCCGAACTGGCTCTGGTGCGCTACAGCGACAAAGCCGAGCGCATCTACTACTCGCAACTTACCCGCGTCGAGGGGAACAAATACATTCCTCTCACAGAAATCATCATCAACAAAACAAAATAACAAGAAACAATTATGAATACCATAGAACAATACATCGAGACCGAGATGGTCGACAAAATGAAACGTAAATCCAATTCTCCCATTCCCAACATATTGGTGCTTGCCTGCGGCATAGCCCTGCTGGTGCTGATACACAATGTGTCGATGAGCGACAGCCTGACAGCCACATGCCTCACCTTAGGCATATTGGGAACAGCCGTAGGCATTGTGCTGTTGGCAATGAGTCTAAGCGGCACACTGACACACTACGTCTACCTGCCTACTGGCAGCCGTATGAAAAAACGCAAACTCTATCTTGGTCTTGACGACTATCACCTGGCAGTCGAGGCCATCGGATCGGCCAACTACAAAAGCATGTCCACCCTGCAATCCACGAACAGCTCTAACGGTGCCTTACAACTGCTGTACAGCCGCGACGGAGCGATAGTTCTCATGCAGGCAGGGCGCTATGACACCGGCCACTTCGAGCCCGAGACCCCTGTGGCTTGCCTCACCGGTGCAGAAACCGCAACAATACAACACTTATGCAAATAGAACTCTTTCTCCGATTCTATCTACCCTTTTCTTTGCCAGTATACTGGCAGGCAAGGCGGGCAACCGTTTCGGTGTGCCTGCCTTGCTCCTTTTCCTTGGGGTAGGTATGCTCTTCGGCGACGATGGGCTCGGCCTGCATTTCGACAACATCGGAATAGCCCAAATTATCGGTACTGTATCGCTCAGTGCCATTCTTTTCTCAGGCGGACTCGACACACGTTTCGACGACATCAAGCCTGTGCTGGGGCCTGGCATAATGCTGGCCACCGTGGGGGTGCTCCTTACGGCGCTGTCAACGGGATTCATCCTCTATGGAATCCTCGACAGGCACCTGGGCGTCAGCCTGATGGGATGCCTATTGCTGGCAGCCACCATGAGCAGCACCGACTCAGCCTCGGTGTTCTCCATCCTCAGGGGCAAAGGACTTAACCTGAAGCACAACCTGCGTCCCACCCTGGAGTTGGAGAGCGGTGCCAACGACCCAATGGCCTATGTGCTGGTGCTGACATTCATTAGCCTCGTCCAGCAAGGAGGCTCGCCACAATGGGGAAGCGCCCTTGTCATGCTCGTAGTACAACTGGCTGTGGGCGCCATGGCCGGATGGCTGTTCGGCAAGGGCATCGTATGGGTGGTGAACAAAATCAATATCGACAACGTGGCCCTCTACCCCATCCTGGTACTTTCCGGTTCATTTTTTGTCTTTGCCGCGACCTTCTACATGAAGGGCAATAGTTATCTGGCCGTTTACATCGCCGGCCTGGTAGTGGGCAACAGCCACCTTGTCCACAAACGCTCCACACGCAACTTCTTCGATGGTGTCACCTGGTTGGCACAACTGTGTCCATGTTTCTCACGCTGGGCTTGCTCGTGAACCCCAGTGAACTGAAGTCTGTGCTTATCCCGGGTCTGATTATCAGCTTTGTGATGATATTCATTTCACGCCCGTTGAGTGTTTTCGTTTCGATGGCGCCGTTCAGGGAATACACTTTCAAGGACCGTCTGTTTGTCTCGTGGGTTGGCCTTCGAGGAGCGGTACACGAGGCGTCATTTACGCATGGCAACCGGCTGATGGACATGCAGATGCCTGAGCAGACACTCGTCATTATGGTCAGGCGCGGGGATAATTATTTCGTACCTACAGGCAGCACCATCCTTCATGTCGGAGACCACCTGATGATTCTCACCGACAACCAACAGGCTCTATCGGAGACGCTTCGTCGTTTGGGGATTTCAGACAATCCTCCGGAGAAACCCCGCCGCGACTGGCGCAACATCTTTTTCGACGATAGCGAGACGTAGTCCCGTTCACTCCTCCGCGGCGATGACCGCTTCCTCCCATTCGCTCATCTTTTGTTCCAGCTGGTCTTTGAGCGACTGGTAAGCTTTGTAGAAGTCTGCCGACTGGGCCTCGCCGGTGGCGAGAATGGCATCCTTGGCAGCAATCTCAGCCTCGATGGCTTCTATCTCCTGTTCTTTTTGTTTGACAGCATTTTGCAGTTTGCGACGCTCGCGTTCGCGCTCCTTGCTCTGTTCGTAGGCGGCCTTGCCTGCAGTGGGGGCTTTCTGCGTACTCTGAGCATTCTGAATCGCCTGTGTAGCCTGAGCATTCTGAGTGCTCTGAGCCTCGAGGAACTCCATGATATCGCCCTTGAACTCATGCACCGCGCCATCGCGAAACTCGTAGAGCTCGTCGGTGAGGCCACTGAGGAAGTCACGGTCGTGGCTGACCACAATAAGGGTACCGGTATACTGCAGGAGGGCATTCTTGAGGATGTCCTTCGAGTTCATGTCGAGGTGGTTGGTAGGCTCGTCGAGAACCAGCAGATTACTCGGCGTAAGCAGCAGCTTGGCCAACGCCAAACGCGCTTTCTCTCCGCCGCTGAGCACCTTCACCTTCTTGTCGATGTCGTCGTCGCTGAAGAGGAAGCTGCCGAGGATGTTGCGTATCTTGGGACGGATGTCGCCCTGTGCGATATCGTCGATGGTCTCGAAGACGGTGCGGTCGAGGTTGAGCATGGCCGCCTGGTTCTGGGCATAGTAACCCAAGGCAACGCCGGCACCGAGACGGAAGGTACCGGTGTAGTCATTGATGTCGCCCACAATGATTTTGGCCATGGTGGACTTGCCCTCGCCGTTGCGACCCACAAAGGCCACCTTGCGGCCGGAGGTCAGCGTGAAATCGACTCCGTCGAACACCTGGTTGTCGCCATAGGCCTTGCCCAGGTGCTGAGCCTCGATGACAATCTTGCCACTGTGAGGCGCCGGCGGAAACTGGAAGTGGATACTCTCCGTGCTCACCTCGTCAACCTTGATGGTTTCCATGCGTTCCAGCATCTTGATGCGGCTCTGCACCTGCTTCGACTTGGTAGCCTTATAGCGGAAACGCTCGATGAAAGCCTCGATCTGCGCCACCTGGCGCTGCTGGTTGGTGAGCTGGGCCATCTGGCTGGCACGGCGCTCCTGCATCTGAACCACATACTCCGAGTAGGGGCACTTATAGTCGTAGATGCGTCCGGCAGTAATCTCGATGGTGCGCTTGGTGATATTGTCGAGGAATGTACGGTCGTGGCTGACGAGCACCACGGCACCGCTGTAGCTGCCGAGGTAGTTCTCCAGCCACTGGATGGATACAATGTCGAGGTGGTTGGTAGGCTCGTCGAGGAGCAGGAAGTCGGGATGGCGCAGCAGCAACTTGGCCAGTTCCACACGCATCTGCCATCCGCCGCTGAACACCGCCACGGGACGGTCGAAGTCCGAGTGCTTGAATCCCAGACCCAGCAGCACCTTCTCCGCCTGTTCCTGTCGGCGGCCGCCGCCCAGCATGGCCAGATGCTCGGTCACCTCGTTGTGGCGCTCCAGCAAGCGGGTATATTCCGGGCTGTCGTAGTCCATGCGCTCGGCAATCTCAGCCGTCAGACGCTCCTGCTCTTTCTCAAGATTGTCCAGCTGGTCGAAAGCCGTAAGGGCCTCCTCCAGCACGGTGCCGATGCTGTCGGGCACCATTTCCTGCGGCAGATAGCCCACGGTCTGGCCTGTAGCCATGACGATGGTGCCGCTTTCGGGCTCCTGCCATCCGCAGAGTATCTTGAGCAAAGTGGACTTGCCGGCACCGTTCATACCGACGAGGCCTATGCGGTCGTGATCGCCGATGTTGAAGGTGACGTGGTCGAAGAGATTGGTGCCAGTGAACTGCACCGAGAGGTTGTTGACGCTTATCATAAGAAAAAAAGGAGCAGCAACTTTGACACTGCTGCTCCCGGTTTATTGAAGTGGATGCTTTTTTACTTGAGGTTGAAGTTGACGGGCAGGTTGAACTGCACACGGACAGCTTTGCCACGCTGCTTGCCAGGATTCCACTTAGGCATGGCCTTGACGACGCGGATAGCTTCGGCACCGCAGCCGCCGCCGATGTCACGGAGAATCTTGGGATTGGCGATAGAACCGTCTTTCTCCACCACGAAGGTCACATACACCTTGCCGGTGATGCCGTTTTCACGGGCCAGCTGCGGATACTTGATGTTCTGCGAAAGATACTTGTACAGAGCGTCCATGCCACCAGGAAACTCGGGCTCGTTCTCCACAACCGTGAAGATCTGCTCCTCGACCACTTCCTCTTCCTCTTCAAACTGGACGGGGGTAATGGCGATGTTCTTGGTTTCATCGTTCACCTCAGCGTTGACAACGAGCTCGTTCTTGATTTCCTGTTCGTCATCAACGACGTTGATCAGAGTGGTAACCTCGGGCACCTCTGGTGGCGGAGGGGGTGGCGGTTCTTGGACGTCGGTCTGGATGATCACTTCTTCCGGCTCTTCGATCACCTCGCGCTGGAAAGCCGACTCTTCTTCAGCGTCGTAGCTCTTCACCTCGAAGGCGACCAGTGTGGCTGCAAGAATCACCACCAAACCTATCTCCAGATAGAGACCTCTGCGTTTTTCGAGGTCGGCTTTGGGATTTTTCTTGAGTTCCATATTATTGTTTTTTAATCGTTTATTTTCGTTTCGGGGCTTTTTCTGCCCTTCGTTTCACACCGCTAAAATACGAAAAAAATTTAAATTACAAACATTTTTTTGTTAAAAAAGTTTTAAACATCCTCTTCGAGGGACACCTGGCGTATGTGTACAGGGGGCTGCAGGAAGAGCAGCCATCCACTCACCTTGGGGTAGCCCATGGCACTGACGGCACGGCAATATCTGCGCACCTGTTTGTCGTAGTCGTATCCATGGTCACTTCCCGTCTTGTAGTCCACCACCCATGTCTCCCCGGGGGCAAAGACCACCCTGTCGGGACGGCCGGTTTCCGAACCGTCGGTGAGGTCGCACTCATTCTTGTAGCGGTAGGCAGGGTCGAAGAATCGTGCCATATCGGGGCGCGTCAGCACCTCGTGCGCCAAAGCCCTTAGCTTGCCACGCTCTTCGGCCTCTATCTTTTCCTTCTCCAGGAAGGCCTCGATGGCAGCCTCCACCCCGGGACCGGAGCTGCCGATGGTGGACAGCAATGCATGGGCGTTGATTCCGAAGCGCTTGCGCTCCTCCAGCATGGGCGTTATGGCCCGCTCGGCGGTAGAGGCTATCATCACCTTGGGAGTCCAGTCGGCATAGCCCAGCCGGCGCACATACTCGCCCTTCACCTTCTTCTCCTTCTTGGCCACATGGTGGAAATCCACGTCGCCGTAGTCCCTGCGGTCGCCCACATAGTCCTTCAGCATGCGGGCGTAGCTCTGCGTGGTGCTCTTGTCCTGCGGCTCGGGACAGACCACAAAAAGCTGCTCCTCGGGACGTGTGAACGCTACATATAATATATTAAGGTCATCGACCGCCGACGACTCCAACTCGCGGTCGCGGTCGTTGTCGAAGCGCGTCGAGGTGCTCTTGCTCAGGGTGACGCACGCTGCCGGCAGGGCCTTGCCGCCGGGATCGAAGCCCTTGGCCGCATCGACCCATATCTCGTTGCCTCGCGTGCCGGTGCCGAAGAAGGGACAGATGACCACCGGTGCCTGCAAACCCTTGGCCTTGTGGATGGTCATCAGGCGGATGGCGTTGCCCTCCTCCGACGATGCCGCCGAGAGGTCGGGATGCGCATCGAACCATTCCAGAAAGTCGCCCAAACTCTGGTTGTGGCGAGACGAGAAGGCGGCGGCACGATTGAGCAGCGACGCCACGTAGGCGATGTCCACGCCATCGAGCCGCAACGTGCGCAGCAAATCCTCGCAGCAGTCGTAGAGGCTCATCGAGAGCAGGCGTCCACTGTTGAAATCCATGCCCTCGGCGGCCAGGGCGGCATGCAAATCCACGCCCCCTTCGGCAAGGAACACCTCCTCGTGCACACTGCGTATGATATTCATGGCCTTCAGGCGGTGCAGCAACTCGGCTGCCGCCACTCGGTCGGTGGCGTCGTGCAGGAAACGCAACGCTGCCACCAAAGCCATGACGGCCTGGCTGTTGCGCAGGTAGAACGACTCGGCGGAGCTCTGCTCATAGGAGCCCAGCAGGTAGGTGCCGATGGCGGCAAGCTCGCGCTTGGTGCGCCCGAGGATCATGATGTCGCGCGGCTGGTAGCCCTGCTCGCCCACTAAATGGTCTATTATCTCCAGCACTCGCTGGCATATAGCGTCCGGTTCCTTGGCGTCGACAAACGAGATGCCGACATGCCCCACCAGGCGTTCCTCTTTCGTCCCGTCCACCTCCTGGCGCAGCTCCTCCTTGCCTGCGGGGCAGTCGCCGTCGGGGCCGAGGTAGATCTTGCGCGCCAAGTCGATATCCGCGTAGCGCTCGCGCACCAGCCACGAAAAGAAATCGTTGTTGAATTGCACCACGGCATCGGCCGTACGGTAGTTGACCCGCAGGTTGTCGAAGCTGTAGTTGCCCGGCTGGGCAAGGACCTGCCCGTGCAGCTGCATCCCTTCCACCCTGGGCAACGCAACAAACTGGCGCACATCGCCTTGGCGGAAACGGTAGATGGCCTGCTTGCCGTCGCCCACCACGAGCGACTTTTTGCCCTCGGACACACCGTTTTCCAGCAGCGGCACCAGGTTCTGCCACTGCAGCACCGAGGTGTCCTGGAACTCGTCTATGAGGAAATGGCGGTAGCGGCTGCCCAGGCGCTCGTAGATGAAGGGGGCCGGCTCCTCCTGCACCACGCGGTTGATGAGGCGGTTGAAGTCCGAAAGGTGCACCACCTCGTTGTCGCGGGCGTAGAGGCGCATCTGGCGGTCCAGCTCGCCGAGCAGGGCCATGGAATACAGCTTGCCCAGCAGCAGGCGGCAGGTATTGTAGTCGACCCGCGGACCGTCGAGCAGCTCCTTGAGCTTGAAGTACAGCTCCCTCAGCGGCTGGGCAATGCGGTCGGTGCCGGGGAAGGAGGTTTTCGACTTGCAGAGCATGTCGCCATTGTAGTCCACAGCCCCGAAAACGTTGACAACATAGCTGTTGGGCGCCACCGCTTTCTTGTCGCGCAGCGACTCGCGGAAGTGTTCCATCTTCTCGAAGAAGGCATAGAGGCCCGACTTGCCGCGGTTGCAGTCGTCGACGGTCATGCCGATGCTGCGCAGCAGATCCATAGCCTTGACGCCCAGGGCCTCGACACGCTCCTCATAATCGGCGCAGTACTTGCGGTAGCGGTCGTGCATCTCCATGTAGTCGGCCAGCGTGTAGCGCGAGAGCTGCCTGAGGTAGACATCGGTGCCCTCGGCAAAGAGCTGGCGGGCCAGCACGGTGAGAGCCCCGACGATGTCGAAGTTCTTGTCCTCCTCCATGTTGCTCACGGCATAACGGCTCACCATCTCGGTCAGCGCCTCCTGGCCCGGCGTGCCCACCAGGGCCATCAGGCCGCTGACGGCATGCTCGATGAGGTCGTCCTGCTCTATCATCACCTCGAAGTTGACGGGCTGCTCCAGGTCGTGGGCGAAGGTGCGCACCACTCGGTGCATGAAGCTGTCGATGGTGCAGACCGAGAGGTCGCTGTAGCGATGGAGAATGGCGCTGCGCAGATCGGCCGACATCGAGCGCAGGTCGGCGTCGGTGAGCGCCGGCAGGTGCGCCTTGTGGCGGTCGATATTGAGGGCCTCCAGCAGCGGCCCGCCCATCTTCGTCTTGTCAGGGTCGGTGCCGTGCTCCGCCATCTGGCCCAGATACTCCATGATGCGGCTCTTCATCTCGTTGGCGGCCTTGTTGGTGAACGTGATGGCCAGGATGCCGCGGAACCGCGTCTCCACATTGCCCGGCCCGCCGGCCATGGCCAGCCGCAGGTATTCCTTCACCAGGCCGAAGGTCTTGCCCGAACCGGCAGCGGCCTTGCTGATCACAAAAGGATTGTAAGTGTGGTCTATAGTCTCCATCTCGAGGTCGTTTTGGAATGCAAAATTACAAAAAATATTCAAAACGCACACAATTATTTTTCACCCCCCGCCCAACCCGGGTCAAAACCCTACCCGAGACGTGTCTGATACGGCCGTTCTTATATTGTTTTTATATTGTTTACATATTGTTC
>DGTB01000117.1:0-236 GCA_002394185.1 Bacteroidales bacterium UBA4347
ACTCCTCGATGACCTTGAGGATATCGTCCTTGGTGAACTCCTTCATGGGTTTGCCGAGGAAGGAGACCAGGGGATTGGGGTTGAATTTGAGTTTTTCCTGTGTCATGATATATATGTTGATTTTAAAAATTGTTCATGGATAACGACGAAGATTTTTTTTTAGTATGCACCCCCGGCAATATTTATTGTTTTTTCTCCCCCACCCGACCCCTACCCAAGACGTGTCCGATACGGCA
>DGTB01000117.1:372-28569 GCA_002394185.1 Bacteroidales bacterium UBA4347
GAACAATATGTAAACAATATAAAAACAATATAAGAACGGCCGTATCGGGGGCGTATCGGGTAGGGGTTTGACCTCCCTTCGGGGGAAGAAAAAAAAGAAACCCCCGCAAGGGGTTTCGGTCCTTGCGGGGGTTCGTGAGGGTGGTGCCGGCGGGACGCCGGCGCTCCATGAGGTTAGCGAACCACGACGACGCGCTTGGCAGGAGCGTTGCCAACCTTGACCAGGTAGACACCCGTGCCGGGCACGGTGAACTCGACGGTCTCGGTAGCATTGGCCTGCGTGCGGACGACACGGCCGTTGACATCGTAGACATAGATGGTGCTGTTCTCAGCGCCCTTGACGAAGATGCGGCTCTCGGCGCTGTAGATGCTGACATTGCCAGCCTCGACATCGTCGATACCATCGATGGACTCGAAGTAGGCCACGAGGGTCAGGTCGCCGGTGACGGTGATCTGGCGGACAGCTTCGGTGTTGCCATCGCTCCAGCGGACGAAGCGGTAGCCGTCGTTGGCAACAGCCATGACGGTGGTTTGGTCGCCAGCGTGGAACTGGCCGCCACCGGTGACGGTACCCATGGTCTCGTCGGCAGAGGAGACGGTGATGGTGAAGAGCTCAGCCTCGTCGGCCTCGAAGGTGGCGGAGAGGACGGTGTCGGAGGTCACCGTGATGGTGATGGTCTCGGTGGTGGCACCAGTGCTCCAGCTCACGAAGTGGAAGCCGGTATTGGCAGTGGCGGTGAGGGTAACCTCGGTGCCGCTGGTAACAGCCTCGGTGGGGATGCCGGTGACGGTACCCATGGTGGCGTCATAGTTGACGGCGACGGTGTAGGTGCCGACGGCATTGGCCTCGAAGTTGGCGGTGAGGGTGGTGTCGCTGGTGACGGTCACCTGGATGGTGGCAGTGGTGCTGCCATTGCTCCAGTTGACGAAGTGGTAACCGGCGGCGGGAACAGCAGTGAGGACGACCTCGCTGCCCTCAAGGACAGCGGTGGTGGGAGCACCGGTGATGCTACCGCTGTTGGCGGGGTTGACCACGGTGGTCACAGTGTAGGTCGGGATGGCCTCGAAGTTGGCGGTGAGGGTGGTGTCGCTGACAACGGTGATGCTGATGGTTTCGTTGGTGAGACCGTTGCTCCAGTTGACGAAGCGGTAGCCGGTGTTGGCCACGGCGGTCAGGGTCACCACGGTGTTCTCAGCCACAGGAGCCGTGGGGGCGCCAGTGACGCTACCCATAGCAGCATTGTTCACGTTGACGGTAACGGTGTAGGTATCGGCAACGGTGCTGGCCTGGAAGAGGGCGGTGATGGTGATGGTGGCACCACTATCGACGACGAACTGCGGCAGGGTGCCGAAGATCATCGGGTTGGCGAAGTCTTCTTCGTCGGAGAAGATGGTGTCGCGGTTGGCGCTAACGCCATTGACGAGGATGTCCAAGACCCAAGCGTAGAGCTCGTATCCGGCATTGGCGGTAGCCTCGGCCTGGATGGTGTTGCCCACGTAGATGGTCTGAGTGCCAGCGGGGTTGATGGAGCCCATGGTGGCATCGTTGACGGCGTAGGTGATGGTGGTGCTGTCGGGGTTACCGGCCTCGAAGAGGGCGGTGAAGGTTACGCTGCCGTAGGACATGAAGATGTTGGCAGGGAAGGAGATGCTGATGTACTCGTCACCCACGGTGTCAACATCAGTACCATAAGTGTACTCCCAACCGACGAAGTGGTAGCCGGCGTTCGGCACAGCGTTGATGCGCACGGTGTCGCCAGTGATGTACTGGTAGGTGCCGGGGACGGGGTTGGTGGTACCCATGGTGGCGTTGGCCACAGCAATGGTGACGTTCAGAGTGTCGGGAGCGGGCACCGGGGCGGCGCCGACAGACATGCTGATGTCGTCGATGAAGAGGTAGTTATTGTCATAGTCCACATGGTGGAAAGCCACATAGATGCTCTGGCCGGCATAGGCGGTCAGGTCGACAGTGCGCAGCGTCCACGTGCCAGCGCCCTGAGAGAGGGGACGGAGGTTGGTGGTGAAGGCAGCGACGTCGTTGGTGGTGGTGGAAAGTTCGACGCTGTAGCTGTCAGGATAGTTGGCAGAGACAAGCTCCCACCAGCTGAGCAGCAGGGTGTCGCCAGCGGCCACGGTGGGCAGGACGAACTTGGGCGAAATCATCCAGGTGTTGGAGTTCATAGCATTGCCGTTCCAGCTCCAAGCGGAGGCTACATAGATGCCGCTGTGAGCAGTACCATTCTGCATCGAGGTGGCGTTGAAAGCCTGCCAAGGCTGGGCGGTAGGATCGGTGCTGCTGTTGACGGTGGTCCAGCAACCGAGGGCGCCGGCCTCAAAGGTCTCGAGGTAAGGCAGGGTGGTGATGTCGGAGCAGTCAAACTCGGTCTGGGCATTGACGGTAGCGATGGCGGAAGTGTCGCCGGCGCCGCAGATGGCTTCCACGCCGAAGGTGTAGGCCGTGCCAGCGGTGAGGCCGGTGAAGGTGTAGGTGTTGGCGCTGATGCCGGTGGCAACAGCGGTGGTGCCGTTATAGACATTGAAGCTGGTGGCCGTGCTGGTCCAGCTGATGGTGGCGGTGGTGGTGTTCACACTGTCGAGGGTCACCACAGGAGCCACGCAGCTCGGGCAGGCGTCGGCAAGGGTGAAGAAGACACCGTCGGTCATGTTGGTGGCATCGGTGAGGCTGTGCACCGTGGCGCCGCCGCCGTCGGTAATGGTGAAGCTGATGTCTTCAGGATAGGGTTCATAATAAGTGGAAGTCGTCCAGCTGAAGGTCACAGGAGCACCGCTGCAGACGCTGTAGGTAGCGGTGTTGCTTGCTGCGTCGACGGTGAAAGTACCCACCGTGACACCGTTCTGACTAACGGTAATCATGGCACCGTCCCAACCATCGTTGTAAGCGTCGGTACCGGAAATGGTGATCAGGCAGCTTTCGCCGGCGCAACCGGTGGTGGCGCTGACGGTGACCATATCGGCACTGTCGGTGGCCGAGCACACAGCGGTGACACCGAAGGTGTAGGCCGTGCTGGCGGTCAGGCCGCTGACGGTGTAGAAGGTGTCGGTGGTGCTGCCAACATAGGTGGTGCCATTGTAGATGCTGTAGCTGGCGGCGTCGCCGGTCCAGCTGAGGGTCACGCTGCTGCCCGTAGTGGAGTCGACGGTGAGGCCAGCCACAGGGAAGCAGAAGCCAGCGGCCATCGGGCTGAAGACCATGCTGTCGATGTAGAGGCCTAACTGGTCGTTGGCAGTGTACTTGACGGCCACATACTTCGTGCCGGCAGGCAGGTAGTCGGTGTAGGAGGCATAGGTCGTGTTGGTGAGGCCAGTCTGCTCGGAGAGCCAGGTGAAGGAGGCCACATCGTTGGTGGTGGTGGAGTAGCCGAGAACGAAGCTCTCGGTGTAGCTGCCAGCCACGCGATACATGAAGCTCACCTCCACGCCGTCCTCGCCACCGGTGAATTCGGGCGAGATGAGGTACTGAGGAGGATTGGTGTTCCAATAGAACTTGAAGGCATGGGTACCGCTGTAGGGATTGTCGGTTTGAACGGTCGTACCACTTTCGCAGTCGACGCGGCTCCAGCAGTCGATGCCGTTCTCGAAGTCCTCGGTGTAGGGCAGGGCAAAGGCTGTGCAGGCGGTGCGGCCGCTGATGGTGGCAATGACGCCGTCGCCGCCGGAGCAGTTGGACTTCACGCCGAAGGTGTAGGCGGTGTTGGCGGTGAGGTTCTCAACGGTGAAGGTGGTGTCGCCGGTGGTAGTGCCAAGGACACTGTTGTCGGCCATGTCATAGACGGTGTAGCCGTCGACGCCTTCAACTTCAGCCCAGGTAAGGGTGATGCTCTCGGCAGTGGCGCCGGTAACGGTCAGACCCGTGATATCGCCGCAGGAGGGAAGCACCTCGAGGGTCACATCGTCGATGTACATGGTGGAATTCACCTTGGGGACGATGAAGGCCACGTAGGCGTCGGTGGCGCTGGCGGTGGTCAGGTTGACAGTATACTTGGTGGCGGTGGTAGTGGCCACGTTGACACTCTCAACAAGTGTGAAGGTGCTGCGGTCGGCGGGGTTGGTCATGGTGCCCACCAGGACAGTATAGGGAGTGGTGCTGCTCACCTTGGCCCAGAAGGTCACACGGTTGCCGTTCATGGGGTAGGTGTTCACGTCGAGCTCGGGCATGATGAAACCGGTGGTGTCGGCATAGGTGCCGTAGGAATAGGCATAGAAATAGAGGTGGCGGCTACCGTTGATGGGCGTGCCGTAGTTGTAGGCATAAGGATAATAGGTATAGGTGCCGGAGGCCAGGGTGTTGATGCGGGTCCAGCAGGAAGGGAAGAGGTCGGCGTTGTTGGCGGTGCCCAGCAGTTCGCTGTCTTCGAAGCCCATGGTGTAGGGCAGGGTGGCGATGGCTGCGCAGGCGGTGCGGCCGCTGACAATCATGGTGTCGCTCGTCTCGCCGCCACAGTTAACCAAAACACCAAAGGTGTAGACAGTGTTGGGGGTGAGGTTGTTGACAACCATGAAGGTATCCGTGGTGGTGCCGATTTCGGTGGTGTCGGCCATGTTGAGCACGGTGAAGTTGCTGCCGTCGCTCACCCAGCTGAGGGTGATGCTCTCGGAGGTGGTCTCGGTGGCGACGACGGCGAGGTTGGTCACAGCAAGGCAGCTGGGCTGCTGGCCCACGGTGACGTCGTCGAGGTAGATGTATGCATCGCCGCTGCCATAGTTGCTCGTGCCCTTGAAGTAGACGATGACCGTCTCGCCGGTGTAGGTGTCGGCGTCGAAGTCGTAGGTGAACAGGGTCCAGTCGCTGGCGCCGGTGAGGCCGGAGGCGATGGTGGTGCGGGTGGTGCCGCCGTCGGTGCTGACGAGCACGCTGAAGTCGCCAGCAGTGGGGTTCTTGTACCAGAAGCTCAGGCGGGCGTCGATGTCAAGCTGAATCGGCGGGGTGGCCAGGAAGTTGGTGTTATTGCTGCTGTTGTAGTAGCTGTCGAAGCGCAGGCCGGCGCCTTCGTGGCCGGTGGCATAGTAGCTCCACTTGTAGCTATCGGAAGAGGTGGTGCCTTCGCTGTTGTCCCAGCAGGCGGGGATGCCGGCGGTCAGGCTGTTGAAGGTCTCGTGGAGGCTATTGTCGGCGTCGACAACCACAGTGGCGCAGGCGGTGCGGAAACTGATGAACATGGTGTCGCTCTCGTCGCTGCCGCAGTTGGCGACCACGCCGAAGGTGTACTGCGTTGCCGGGTCGAGGGCGTAGAGCTCCACGGTGGTGTCGGGGGCATACTGGTAGACGGTGGTGTCCGCCATGTTATAGATGGTATAGCCGTCAGCGATGCCGCTCCAGGTGAGGGTTGCACCGTCGGTGCCGATGTTGCTCACGGCCAGGCCGGTCACGGGCAGGCAGTCGGGAGCCACCTCGATGGCTATGTCGTCGATGGAGCTGTAGTTGCCGTATTCGCTGATACCTTCAAATATGATATACACCTCGCCGGAGGTGGGGATGGCTGCGGAATACTTGTACCAGCCGGCCTCGGTTTCGGTGATCTCGCCCATGGCAAAGCCGCGGCGGATGTGCATCAGCGGGGTGCCGCCGATGGTGTCGGGGGTGGTGTTGACCCACACCTTGACGCCCTCGTTGGGCTTGGAGCTGCTTACACGTTTCATCCAGAAGGAGATCACGTAGGCGTTGGGGGCGTCGATATCGAACAACGGGGTCACCAGGTTGGCCTTGTTGCCGGTCTGCATGTCGGGCAGCTTGGCAGAGGCGCTGCCGGTGTGGACGTCGGAGGTCGAGGTCTGGCGCTGCCACACATCGGTGCGGCCACTGGCAATGTCGGTGTGTGCGGTGCTCCAGCAGTCGGGCGGGAAGGCGGTGCCTTCGAAGCTCTCGCTGAAGAGGTTGTTGGCGTCGATAGTCATGGCAATGCAGGCGGTGCGGCCGCTGATCATCTCGCCCTCCGAAGCGTCGGAAGCCGAGCAGTTGGCCACCACGCTGAAGACATACTGGGTGTTGGGGTCAAGGTTCTCGACGGTGTAGGTGGTGTTGCTGATGCCGCCCTGCACGAGGGTGGTGTCGGAGGGGGTGACGGTGTAGACGCTGTAGGTGGCGCCGGTGTTGACGGCGTCGGACCAGGTCAGCGTCAGGCTGCTGCTGGTAACGCCGCTGACGACCAGGTCGGTGATGTGGAAGCAGCTGGGCAGCTCCTCGACGACGATGTTGTCGAGGCCGCAGTAGACGGTGCTGTAGCTGTAGGAGCCTGTGCCGTTGTGCACGCCGCTGAACTTGAAGGCCAAGCGGGCATCGGCGGGAGCCGCGGCGGCCAGGGTGGCGAGGCTGAGCTCGAAGACATGCTGCACGGAGCTGACAGCCTGATACTGCTGCAGGCTCACAAACGAGGAGGTGTCGGTGGTGATGTAGCCGAGTTCGAGCGTCGTGGCGGTGCCTGTGGCGCTGTAGGCAGAGTTCATCTTATAGTCGAAGCTTATCTGAAGGGTGTTCAGAGCCGTCGGGAAAGCGGGCAGGACGGCGTAGCGGGTGTTGCCGCGGGCGGCCTCGTAGTCGATATAGGTCTGGCTGGTGACGGCCGAGCCGGTCACCTGTATGGGCATACAGAGGTAGGGGTCGTTGGCCACGAGGCAAGCGTAGGAGGAGGTGTAGTTATACTGGGCCACGCCGCCGAAGTAGCTGCTGCCGGTGGTCTCGGCGGTGTTGGTGCCGTTGCCGTAGTAGTCCCAGCAGGCGGGAAGCACCGACGGGCCGGTGTAGGGAGAGGAAGGCAGGCCGGTGTAACCACCGAAGTTCTCGCTGTAGGGCAGCGGGGTGGTGGCGTTGCAGGCCGTGCGGCCGCTGACGGTGCGCATCTCGGCAAGGTCGCCGCCGCCGCAGTTGGAGGCAACACCGAACACATAAGCGGTGTTGGCGTCAAGGCCGGTGGCGGTGTAGGTGGTGGTGGTGGAGCTGCCGAGGAGGGTGGTGTCGGTAGGAGTGACGGTGTAGATGTCATAGCTGGCGCCGCTGTTGTTGGCGTCGGTCCAGGTCAGCGTCAGGCTGCTGGAGGTGGTCTGCGTGGCGTCGATAGCCAGGTCGTTCACGGGGAAGCAGCTGGGCACCTCGGTGAAGGTGATCTTCGGAACGAAGGCGGTGTGGTTGGGGGTGGACATGGTCGAATAGGTCGAGCCGGCGTTGTCCACGCCGTAGCAACCCTGGCTGCCGCTGCCGAACCAGTTGCCGGTAGCACCGGAGGTCTGAATCTCCACAATCAGGTTGCCACCGTTGTAGGTGTAGGGCGTGGTGAGCTCGAAGGTCATAACGCCTTCTGTAATCACCAGATTGCCGCTGTAGACGGTGGTCAGCGTCTCGGAGCTGAAGCCCGAGGAGAGGTCGGCCTCGGAGGTCTCGCCCATGCGGAGATACCATGTCGAGGCAGTGACGGTTTTGCTGCCGGTGTTCTGGTGGTACAACTTGACAGTGCCGATGGTGGCACCGTCCATCTCGGTCAGCAACGAGGCCGGATAGAGCATCTGGGCCTGGCGGTTGCCAGAACCGTCACAGTTGTAGAAGTCCAGCGGAACCAAGGCGTGGGTGGTCGTGCCATCCGCCACGGTCCAGGACGTCTGCGCCTGCGATGCGAACGGCAGCAGCATGGCCGCCGCAAGCATCAAAGTTCGTAAAAACTTTTGCATGATGTTTTGTTTTTTAAAAGGTTAATAAATAAATTTGTTATACGTTATATTTTTTCTCGTTAATTTTCCTTTTCCCTGCGTCACATCGCGTTCATTTTTTCCGGTCGTTTCCCCAGTACACGTCAAGCAACTCGTTTTTAGGCAGTTTCAGCAGTTTCGGGCAGTATTTTGCATAGTTTAATGTTCTGCAAAATTACATTTTTTTTTCAAAACGCAAAGACTTTTTTTCAAAAAAAGGTCATTTTTAACATTTGCCGTGTCGCGACGGAGCGGGTTCGGAGGGCGTGGAAAGGCGGACCGCTGCGTCCACTTCCCCACCCCGCGGCCTGCCCTCCGCCTTGTCATCTCCTACGCGGGTAAGAGGGGGGTAAGAGAGGGGTAAGAGGGGAGTAAGAGGGGGTAAAGACAAGGCACTAATTTACAGCGGATTAGAAGAGGACTGTTTTTTATCGAAAAAAGAAAACAATAAAAGTTTTTTTTCTGCGTTATGAAAGGTAGAAAAAAAAGACAATATAAAAACCAATACAACACATGTTCAAGAAAGAGACATACATGGCTCGCCGCGAACAGCTGCGCAAGGACGTAGGCCGCGGCATCATCATTATTCCGGGCAACCACGAGGCCCCGTGCAACTACAAGGACAACACCTACTGGTTCCGCCAGGACAGCACGTTCCTCTACTTCTTCGGCCTGCAGCGGGAGGACCTGGTGGGAGTGCTGGACTGCGAGACGGGCAAGGACTACCTCTTCGCCAACGACTACGACATCGACGACATCATCTGGACGGGTCCGCTGCCGAGCGTGAAGGAGCTGGCGGCGAGCGTGGGTGTGGAGAACAGCGGCTCGATGGCCGACCTGAAGAAGTACCTCGACGGCAAGCGCCCGACGTCGGCGCTGCCGCACTACCTGCCGCCCTACCGCGCCGACATCCGCGCCGACCTGAGCGAGTGGCTGGGCCTGGCGCTGGGTTCGGTGAACCGCCACGCCTCGAAGGACCTGATACTGGCCTGCGTGAAGCAGCGCAGCATCAAGAGCGCCGAGGAGATTGAGGAGATAGAGAAAGCCATCGCCACGGCCTACAATATGCACGTGGGCGCCATGAAGCTGGCCATGCCGGGGCGCTACGAGTACGAGCTGGCAGGATTCATGGAGGGCGAGGCCTGGAAGGGCAACGGCCCCGTGAGCTTCCCCGTCATCATGACGGTGCACGGCGAGACCCTGCACAACCACGGCCACAACAACCGCCTGGAGGTGGGCCGCATGCTGGTGATGGACGCCGGCTGCGAGACGGCGATGAACTACTGCAGCGACATCACGCGCTCGGTGCCCGTGGGCGGCAAGTTCGACGAGCGCCAGAAGACCATCTACGAGATTGTGCTGGCCGCCAACCTGGAGGCCGCCCGCGTGACACGCCCGGGCATCACCTACAAGGAGGTGCACACCGCCGCCAGCCGCGTGCTGGCCGAGGGCTACAAGGGCCTGGGCATCCTGAAGGGCAGCGTGGACGACATCGTGGCCAACGGCGCCCACAGCCTGCTGATGCCCCACGGCCTGGGCCACATGATGGGCCTCGACGTGCACGATATGGAGAACTACGGCCAGATCAACGTGGGCTACGACGAGGAGACACGCCCGAGCGAGCAGTTCGGCCTGGGCAGCCTGCGCTGCGGCCGGAGACTGCAGCCGGGATTCGTCATCACCGACGAGCCGGGATGCTACTTCATCCCCGCACTGATCGACAAATGGCATGCCGAAGGCACGAACAAGGACTTCATCAACTTCGACGAGCTGGAGAAATGGAAAGACTTCGGCGGCATCCGCATCGAGGACGATGTGCTGGTGACCGAGACGGGCGCCCGCGTGCTTGGCAAGCCGATACCCAAGACGGTGAAGGAGATTGAGGAGGTGATGAATAGTTAGAGGGAATAAAGAAGTTAGAGAAGTTAAAGGAGATAAAGAAGTTAGAGAAGTTAAAGGAGATAAAGAAGTTAGAGAAGTTAAAGGAGATAAAGAAGTTAGAGAAAAATGACAACGACGTTTGAAGACCTTATAGCATGGCAGAAGGCTCGTGTTTTTATAAAGCACGTTTACCAAATCACCAAGACTTTCCCGGATGACGAAAGGTTTGGGTTAATCTCACAGTTCCGCAGAGCGGCCGTGTCAATTGGTGCCAACATAGCAGAGGGTTACAAACGAATGGGGAAAGATGACAAGCTACGGTTTTTCAACTATTCACAAGGAAGCCTGGAGGAGTGCCGCTGCTTTATTATCCTTTCAGGAGACCTTGGATACATCAACGAGCACGAAGTCGTAAATTTGACATCAGAAATTGAAGACACAAGCAGACTGCTGAATTCATACACTCTGGCAATCACCAACAAAAGAATCCAATAGTAATATCCGCCGATGTAGCTATTGTCTTTAAATTCTTTATCTCCTATAACCTCTTTAACTTCTCCAAAAAAATAAACGAACAATGAACCAAGTGGAAATAGTGCTTGCCAATACGGGCGAGCGAAAGATGGTGGAACAGGGGACGCAGGTCGCCGAGCTGGCCGCCGAATATACAAAGAAGAAAACCGCCGAGGACGGCAAGGCCCCGTGGCCGGTGCTGGGCGCCCTGGTGAACAACAAGGTGGAGCCGCTGCAGTACCGCATCTACAATCCCAAGGTGATACGCCTGCTGGACATCACCGACCGCCAGGGGTTCCGCATGTACCGCAACGCGTTGTGCATGATGCTGTACACGGCAGTGCACGACTGCTACCCCAAGGCCGTGCTGAGCATCGACCATTCGTTGCAGAACGGTTTTTACTGCCGCATTGAGAGCGCGGTGGAAGGCTATGAGCTGCCGGACAAGATGGAGGTGTGCCGCACGGTGCGCGAGCACATGATAGAGCTTCAGGAGCAGGACATCCCCTTCACGGCGAAGACGATGCTGCTGAGCGACGCCGTGGAGCTGGTGCGTCCGCGCCACATGCCGAAGACCACCGACCTGCTGGAACACCTGAACCAGCTGTACATCGAGATGAACTTCCTGGGCGACACGGTGCACAAAATCAACGGCAAGCTGGCGCCGAGCACGGGTTGTCTGACGACTTGGGATTTCCGCCAGTACGAGGACGGCTACATGCTACAGTGCGCCGACCCGGAGCATCCGGACAAGCTGTCGCTCTTCCAGGAGACGCCGAAGCTCTTCGCCATTTTCCGTGAGCACCACCAGTGGGTGGACCTGCTGCACACGCCGACGGTGAGCGACTACAACCGCATTGTGCACGACAAGGGCGGGCAGCACCTGATACTGCTTGCCGAGGCACTGCACGAGAAGAAGTATGCCGAGATTGCCGACCAGGTGCGCCAGAGCGAAGCCCGGATGGTGCTGCTGGCCGGGCCGAGCAGCAGCGGCAAGACCACGTCGTGCCGCCGCCTGAGCGTGCAGCTGAGCGTGCTGGGCTACGACGTGAACCAGATGTCGCTGGACGACTACTTCATGGGTCGCGAGCGCACGCCCAAGCTGCCCAACGGCGAATATGACTTCGAGGGCGTCGACGCCCTGGACATTCCGCTGCTCAACGAGCACCTGCTGGCCCTGTTCCGCGGCGAGGAGGTGAAGATACCGACCTACGACTTCAAGAAAGGCGAGCCTTTCTACAGCGGCAAGACGCTGAAGATGGGTCCGCGGAGCATCCTGGTGGTGGAGGGCATCCACGCCCTGAACCCCAAGCTGACGGCCGACATCGACGAAGGACTGAAGTTCAAGGTCTACGTCAGCGCCCTGACGCAGCTGGCAATCGACGGGCAGAACATTATCCACGGCACGGACAACCGTCTGGTGCGCCGCATAGTGAGAGACAACAACTTCCGCGGATGGAACGCCAAGGAGACCCTGCACCGCTGGCCCGAGGTGGTGCGCGGCGAGCGGAAACATATCTTCCCCTACCAGGAGAACGCCAATGTGATGTTCAACTCGGCATTGCTCTACGAGCTGGGCGTGCTGAAGCGTTACGCCGAGCCCTTGCTGAAGCAGGTGCCGGAGAACTGCGAGGAGTTCTCGATAGCCAAGCAGCTGCTTGACTTCTCGGAGCTGGTGGAGCCGATAGACGACAAGTTCATCCCCCACAACAGCATCATGAGAGAGTTCCTGGGCGGGAGTGCGTTTGAATACTAAGGCGTTTGCAAAACGGCTAAAAAGCGACGGTCGGATTGAGGCCGTCCAAGATGACGGGAGCGCGGAGATAGACTTCTTCGCGCTCTTTCAATTGTGCGCTGATTTTGGCGCGCATGTCGGCCTCGGAAAGGCCCTGCATCAGGGGGCGGGGATTGCGACTGCGAAGGGCACGGGCAACGAGGTCGTCGACAGACATGCGGAGATAGATGGCGGTGCCCTGGGCGAGGATGAAGTCCATATTGCCCGAATGGCAAGGGGTGCCACCGCCGGTGGCGATGACGACGTTATCGAGGGCTGCCGTGGTGTGGAGGAGTTGTGTCTCCAGCTGGCGGAAAGCTTGCTCGCCGAAGGTGGCGAAGAAGCGGGGGACGGTGTAATGATAGCGTTCCTCGAAGGCCCGGTCAAGATCGAGGAACTCCAACGCCTTCTCTTCCGCCAACTTTCGTCCAAAGGTGGACTTGCCCGAATACATGTATCCAACGAGGTAGTACTTCATGTTCAGTTAAGAGTTATGAGTTAAGAGTTATTTTTAGGACATGAGTTCGCGGGCGGTTTGTAGGGCGGCAGGGGTCGGGGGATCGGAGCTGAGCATGACGGCGATTTCGGTGAGACGCTCGTCGGGAGACAGCTGTCGAATGCGGGAGACCGTGCGGTCGTCGCCGTCATCGACCCGCTTGTAGACCTTGAGGTGCTGCGCAGCGCGGGCTGCAATTTGAGGGAGGTGCGTAATGGCGATGACCTGCATGCGCTCGGCCATGCGACACATGATATTGCCCACGGCAACGGAGATGTCGCCAGAGACGCCGGTGTCGATCTCGTCGAATATAATGGTAGGAAAGACAGAACGGGAGGTGAGCATGGATTTAATGGCCAGCATGAGTCGCGAAAGTTCGCCGCCGGAAGCCACCTTGGCAATGTCGCGGAGTTCGCCGCCGCGGTTGGCATTGAACAGGAAAGCCACCGCATCGTGTCCCATCGGCCCATAGGAGGGCGTGGGGGCGAGCTGCACCGAGAAGCGAGCCTCGGCCATTCCCAAGTCATGAAGAGTAGGCAGGATGTTCTCCGACAGGAGCCCACCGGCGTCCCGACGGGCGGCAGTGAGGGCATCGGCGGCCTGCTGAACCTGACCGAAGGCCTTGTCCACCTGCTCCATGAGCGCCTGGATGCGCGAGTCGAGGGTGGAAATGGACTGCAGACGGGTATCGAGGTCGTCGCGGATGGCGATAAGGGCCTCAACGCTATCGACGGCATGTTTCTTCTGCAGACGATAAATCAAGGCCAGGCGGTCGTCGACCTGCTGTTGCCGCTCGGGATTATAGGAGATGCTGTCGGCCAAGGAAGCTATAGAAGAATTGATATCGTCGAGTTCGATGAGGGAGGAGTCGAGTCGGGCAAGAAGAGCCTCGGCCTCGGGATGATAGGCGGAGATATGGGACAAGGCACTCTTGGCCTGACGAAGGCGGGAGAGGATGGCCTGTTCGGAGTCGTCGTCGAGGAGTGCAGAAGCTTCGCCGAGGCCCTCCCGAATGGCTTCAGCGTGAGCCAGAAGCTGTGACTCCTGCTCGAGGGCCTGCTGCTCGTCGGGTTGGAGCCGTGCCTCGTACAGTTCGTTGAACTGGAACTGCAGATAATCCTGTTCCTTTCGGTTCTGAGCCTCAGTAGTGGTGAGGTTTTCAAGTTCACGCTTGAGAGCGGAATAGGCGGCGTAGGCAGCCTGATAGGTCTTGATTGGCGAAGGGGCGCCTTCACCCACGGGACGACGGCCAGAGGAGGTGGCGGCGAGGGAGTCGAGGAGGGAGAGCCGGAAGGTGCTGTCGGCGAGGGTGAGGGTCTGGTGCTGGGAGTGGATGTCCAGCAGCTGGGCACCAAGGATACGCATGAAAGGCAGCTGAACAGGAGTATCATTAACGAAAGCACGCGTCTTGCCGGAAGGCGAGATCTCACGACGGAGAATGAGCCGGTCGTCGTAGTCGATGTCGGCTTCGTCGAAGAGAGTCTGAAGCGCAAGGGAAGAGATGTCGAACTGCGCTTCAACAATGCACTTACGCTCCTTGTCGGCCAGAACGGCGGTGTCGGCCCTCTGGCCTATCAGCAGTCCCAATGCACCGAGAAGGATAGACTTGCCGGCGCCAGTCTCGCCTGTAATGGCAACAAAGCCGGAGCCAAAAGAGATGTCGGTCTCGCGGATAAGGGCGTAATTTTCGATATGTAGGGTTTTAAGCATACTTGGTTCTTATCATGAAGTGCTATTCCAGCATGGGCTGGATACGCTGCAAGGCGGCCACAAGGCGGTCGACCTCGTCGAAGGTATTGTATATTGCAAAAGAGGCGCGAACAGTTCCGGGGATGCCGTAGCGGTCCATAATGGGCTGCGTGCAATGGTGCCCCGTGCGAACGGCTATGCCCAGCTGATCGAGGAGTGTGCCGACATCGTAGGGATGGGCGGACCCGAGGAGAAACGAGAGGACAGAGGTCTTGTGGGGTGCGGTGCCAAAGAGGCGGATATCCGGCAACTGAGAAACCAGCGAAGTCGCATACTGCAGAAGCCGCTCCTCGTGGGCAGCGATATTGTCAATGCCCACTTCCTGCATAAAAGAGATGGCCTCGCCCAGACCTATAACATCGCCAACGGACGGCGTACCTGCCTCGAACTTGAAGGGAAGCTGATTGTAGGTGGTGCGCTCGAAGGTAACATTCTCTATCATCTCTCCCCCACCCTGATAAGGCGGGAGCTCATTGAGCATCTCCTCGCGCCCATACATGACGCCTACGCCCATGGGGCCATACATTTTGTGTCCAGAGAAGCAATAGAAATCACACCCGAGTGCCTGTACATCGACTGCAATATGAGAGATGGCCTGAGCGCCGTCGATGAGTACGGGGACACCATGGGCATGCGCAATACGGATGATGTCAGCTATCGGGTTGATGGTTCCAAGAGTGTTGGAGACATGGTTGACCGCCACAATGCGTGTTTTCTTCGAAAATAGCCGTTCGTATGCCTCGAGGTCGAGTACACCTTCGTCACTGAACGGAACGGGGCGCAACATGGCACCAGCCAGTTGCCACGGGACAATGTTGGAATGGTGCTCCATACCGGAGACAATCACCTCGTCGTCGCCACAGAAATAGCGCTTGGCAAAAGATGCCGCCACAAGGTTGATACTCTCGGTGGTACCACGGGTAAAAACCACCTCGTGGCTATGACGGGCATTGACAAGTTGCTGAACCTGCCTGCGTACCTGTTCATAGCGTTCGGTGGCCAGGGTGGCCAAATGGTGGGCACCACGATGGATATTGCTATTGAGATGACGATAGTATCCATCGAGGGCCTCAATGACACGCAGGGGCTTCTGAGTGGTAGCCGCATTGTCGAGATAGACCAACGGGCGGCCATGCACCTGGGTATCAAGTATAGGAAACTGTGAACGAATATCCATTGGGGTCATGAATTATGCATTAAGCTTTTTTCTTTTTTTTCACAAAATAGCGGACAAGGAAGAAGACAGCCACAAGGAGGACCACTCCGATGATGACATAGCTAATCTCGGAGCTATACTTTTCGACGACGGAAATATCGCCGGCGAGATGAGCCAAATAGCCAAGGAGTGCCAACACGCAGTTCCAGATAAACGCGCCAAGGGTGGTGTAGAGGGCGAAGGTGCCGATGTTCATCTTGCTAAGGCCTGCCGGGATGGAGACAAGCTGACGGACAACAGGTATAAGTCGGCCCACAAGGGTGGAAAACACACCATGGTCATTGAAATACTTCTCGGCACGCTCCATCTTTTCCCCAGACAACTGAAGGATGTGACCCAACTTGCTGTCGACAAAAGCATAGATAATGGGGCGACCCAGCCAGCGCGACAAGAAATAATTGATAAATGCTCCGACAAGTGCACCGAGAGTGCCGAAGACAACCACGAGCCACCAATTCATGCCGCTTTGGCTTTTTTCGTCAAGAGCCACATAGACAGCCGGCGGAATAACCACCTCGGAAGGAAATGGCACAAAGGAACTCTCGACTGCCATTAACCCTCCAACGGTCCAATAATTCATGTGTTTGTCATACTTATGCAATACCCATGTCACCCAACCGGATGAGGTACTGTCGCCGCGCACTGCCTCGGCAATACCGGCACTTTCCTGTGCCATGAGAGGCTGGAAGGCCATAAGGGCAAGCAACGTTGCCACAAGAAAAACTCGTTTACGATTCATAGTCACTGTTTTTTGTTTTCGGGTTGATTTGCATAAGGGTCGGTGGGAATGAGCGGTCCAAGCAAGGGATGGACCATTAACTCTGGGCAGAGCTCTGCCAACATGGCTGGCGACACATCCGGGAGCATGTGGCGAACGCGGTTATAACGATTGGTGTAGAAATAGGCCGCCGCCAAGTAGGTACTGTAAAAAGAGCTATGAGGATAAACCTCAAGAGACTCTTCGGCGAACATGACCAGTATATCGTATACCTTATGTTTGAAAAGGAACTGGGTATAGAGCTGGCATTGGGGCTCGGAACATAGGCCTGTGGCGATGAGCCGCTCAAAATACTCGGAAGCCTGATAAAAATCATCAACAGCATCGTAGACCATGCCAGCAGCACAGAGAACCTCCGGGTTGCCGTTAGGCATATCGGCCGACGGTTCTGCCTCGTCGAGTAGCACGGCTCGGTTTACCTTTGCCAAAGCATTCGTCTTGTCACCCATTTCCAGATAGCAAAGTGCCAACGATGCAAAGGCCTCAGCATCGCGTGGGTTTTCATCTGTAGCCTTCTTGAAGTAAGCCATAGCGGTATCATAGTTGGCCTCACGGGCATAGAGGTTGCCGATGGTACGATAGACTTTTGCATGGTCATCGTAGAAGTCAAGCACTCGAATCATGGTAGTCACAGCCTCACTGGTGCGTCCCATGTAGTCCTGTGTTTGGGAGAGGGCAATATATGCATCGACGTAAGTCTTGTCGATAGCAATGGCGAACTCGAAGGCATCGACAGCCTTTTCATAGAGAGTCAAGTCTCGATAGGCGCACCCAAGACAATACCATGCTTCTTTGCAATATGGGTTGTCTTTCACATAGGTATTGAGATATTCGACAGCCTGCTCGATACGGCCTGCCTCAAAGCAGACATCATAATAGTTATATATCGTCACGTCATCGCAGGAGTCGCTTTCCATAGCCTTGCGGTAAAAATTGAGAGCTGCATCATAGTCTTTCAGTTTATAGTATTCCTCAGCCATATTGGAATATACGCGACCAAGCATCCATCCGTCGCGAGCAGCTTCCTTGAAGTAGGCGATGGCCTTCTCCGACTCGCCGACAGCGCCATTGGCAACACCGAGGGAGTAAGCCACGTCGGTATTATCCGGCTCCGCCTGGCGCATTTTGTTAAGCACCTGAAGAGCCTGGGCATATTGTTCGTGAGAGATCATGAGATGGGCACGACGGAGACGGACAGAGGTATTATTGGGGTATAGTTCCTCGGCATACTCAACGGCTCGTTCGAGGGGCTTCTGGTCGTTGACCTCAAAATAGTAGTCTATGATAATCTCCATCTCGTCGACATCGAAAAACTGTGTCTTGCCCTTGAGAACAGTATTCTCAAAGTCAAGTACCAAGTCGCGCACTTCATCGTCGAAATTATTGAATCTGTCTTTTTTCATTTAAAACGAGAATCTGACTGTCAAACCGCCTTTGGTTGTTGAATTGGGATAAGAGTTAGAGATGTAGGGTGTATTGATATTGGTCTGGAAGAACGCCTTGAGGGTAAGCGTGGTAGTCAATGCATATTCTGCGCTGAGTTCTGCCATCCACACGGAACTTCCTGACGATATCTGGGAGAGGTTCTGATTAATTTTGCGGATATTCGTCTTGTTGGAATTATAAGTAAGGTTGAGCTGCACGACAAGGTCGCTCTTCAACTTATGAACCTTGTCTGCAAACTTCACATCAAAAGCGATATCCTTGAAACGATATCCCGCGCCAAGGGTAAAGCCATTGCGTGTGGTCTCTGTGATCTGGTTGTTGGAGAAAGAGAGCATAAGTGTACGATTCTTCTGAAGGGAAAAATTGAACTGGAAACTATTGACCATATTGACCGAGATGCGAACGAGGGGGTTGAATTGCTCAGTAATCTGAACCCCTTCCATACTGACCGGGGGCACATAGTCGCCCGTATTGTTGAGCACACTTTCCGATCCGTAATCATAATCTTCCATCCCCGAGAGTGTGGCGTCGGTGTAGAAGTTTCCAACACTGTAAGTAGAGGTATAGCGATGCGAAATGGTGATATTCGTAAACCACCTCTTAAGGAATTGAATCTTGTTCAATCCATTGTAATTAATATTCCAGTTGGGCAAAGGGAACGATTGGAATGGTGAGAATCCATAGCTCCTGGCATCCTTGCCGAGATAAGTAGCCAGAAACGAAGTAAGCAAGACGGTCTGTGAATTGGCGCTATAGCCCGCGGGGTAATAGTTACCATTCATTGTGTCAAGCACCATCTGATCGCTGTATGGGTCGGCATTTGCCGCCGCCAGACGTTCCGCCACCACAGAACGGTTATCCAAGAACTGGGCAAAGAGTTCGTCGGCATCAGAAAAAGCCGTCAGGAAACTCCACGTAGTAGTAGTATAGCTACCCGTCATACGATACGACAACGGACCGTCGACAAAGCCTCGGTCTGTAAGGTATTTGTAATAGTATTCTTCACGATCGCTATAGTTCTGCGTAGCGCTGATAGAAATCTTAAAGTCCCGTATCGGTTCCACATTGGCCTGCAGCGAGAGCGTACGATTAGTGGTCATTTCTTGAGGAGAATTGAAAAGTGTATCATGAGAGAGCAGGTCATTCCTCAACAAATCCTCTGCTACATCATAATCATATCCAAGGATATATCCTGGCCCAGGGCTCCAATAGGTTTGTGGGTCAAGCCCCACAAAACGAGGTTCGCCCATATAGCCCGGCAAGCGAGAGCCATAGGTTACATTGTATTGCAATCCGACATCTTTCACCGCCGTCACTAAACGCAATCCAAAATAACCGACTTCCTTCATCATTTCCTTGAACCTGACACTCCGCAGACTGTCGGCCATGGCTATAGAATCCTGCACACTGAGTTTGGTCTTTGTACGGTTATTTCTTGCAGGTTGCTTTTTGTTGCTCTTAGGGGCGTTGGCGGCTTTGAGCAGCTTGAATTTGTTGTAGAAATTAGGCAAATTGGCATTCACCGAAGCCTGCAATGCCGATGTTCCCTGCAAAGTAGCGCCCATCGATTGCAAAGCCTGTGTGGTACCCTGATAGACATAGTTGGTCCGGTAGCTTAATGGCACCCGCAGAAAGTCCAGATATGGCAACTTGTTGATCGGTAATTCGTAGGTAGCGGTGATCGACTGCTGGAAATTCTGCATTGTTCCGCCTCTTGAAATGGAGCGCCAAATAGAATCCGTCGCCGACTCATCTATTCTCCCGACGGGCTCCTCTATGCGTGCATTGGCATTGGCCGAATACTGAATATGGAACGTCCTCATCAAATCATACTGCAAACCATAGGTACGCTGCCACGTAAACTGCTTGAAATACGTCGGCTTAATGATAACCAATGCCGCACTCTTATTCCTCAGCAGTGTTTCCTCATAGTCACGGTATATTTCTGTCGAAAAGCTCAAGCTCTTTGGCAAATAATAGAAATTGAACTCCTTGAGTATCTTCCACGCTTTGCCTTTGAATAATTTCACCTTGTCGAAGGGTTTCACCGGCTCTGGTTGCAAACTGTAATTATAGGTGAAACCTCCTCTGTGCTGGTCCTTACTGTAGCTTTCAATATCTTCGTCACTCATCCTCTCGCGACTGTAGGCATACGAGAACGAGAAGTTTTCAATATCGTAAATGTGCTGTTTCAGGTTATCCTTCCCCACCCTGTCCTTACGCACATTGGCCAGGGTCAAGTTGGTAGCAGACTTCCTTCGTTGCGTCATTTGTTTGACGCTGTCCCGCTCGGCCGTATTGCTATAGGTGTCCAGATCATCATACAGCAGTACATCCGGGTTATATGGGTTATACTCCGGACTTCCGATCTCCCGGCTATAGTCGAGGTACAACGGTATATGCAACCCCCATTCCTCCGGAAGGAACCTGCTAAGTTCCATGTCAAAAGTAGTCTGGAATGTGAAGGTATTCATCAATTCTTCCTTGATGAGCGGATCTTCCAAATTGCCGAAGTTAGCGGTGGTATAAGACCCATAGACTGACAAGTTACCAACATCGGCCAAATTAGTTCTGGCCAGTGCCATCACTGCCCAGCCACCTTTGTTCATGTAGTCGGTCAACCGCAACTCGTTTATCCATACAGTCGCCGATTTGGGCAACATGTTGTTTCCATCCGTAAGAGACTCCTTTTTCGGGTTGCGGACACCAACCATGATAACCTTCACCTTGCCCAAGTTAGGTGTTCCCAGCACAGTGTATTTCCTTCCATCCACCATCTCGCTGTACAACAACGTAGGCGAATAGCCGCTCTCACCATTGCGTATTTTACGGTTACGGTTGGTCTTGATTTCCGTCAACATCTGCAAGTCTATGTCCACATTGTTTTCTCGTGGCCAAATGGCGTATGGATCATCGCTTGGCGTATACCACGGCGTAAACTTCAAAGGCAACTCATATTCGTAATAGTTACTGGTATAATCCGTACCCAAACGAACGAACAACACCAAGTCATCGTCGTTCAACTGGTCGGTGGCATATTTCTGCTCTGCGTGGACAAACATTTTCATGTGCCCATAGTGTCGCAAGTCATAGCTTGTCGAACGATAAATTGCTCTGGCATCGCCACTGGCCAACCCGTCTACATCAAGGGATATAGACTGTTCATTCAGCTGCGTATAGCTGTTGCCGTTCGAATACCACTCCTCTCTTTCAATCCCTGGAGGCAGCACATACGGCACCGGGTCGCGGCTGCCGTTTTCCTCGATATTCACCGTAGCGATATTGAAACTCGTATTTTCGCTTGTACCCGTAGTGTAGTCGCCAGGCTGCAACAGATCTTCACTGTATTTGCGCCACGTGGAATAGACAAGATCCATCGTGGCAAAACGCAATATCACAGGCTCCTCAAACTGGTTCAGGAACACCCTCATGAAACGGATGGACTGATAACCGTTGATATTGCCGATCTTGGCATCCGGCTCTCGGATAGGAATGCGGAACTGATACCATTTGCACGTGGTCGACTCTCCATTTTCCAACTGTACATTGCGAGCCTCCTGAATGTCCACAATATGGTTCTCTCCGATAACCATCCGGTCGGGGCGCAAATCAATCTCATACTGGTAATAGTTCTCTGCCTCGCTCAGCGTATTGTCCTTGTTGATATCCTCCACGTTGGGATATGCGCTGGCACTGGTCATGTATTCCTCATCGCTGTCCTCGTCCACTGGCGAGTTACCTTCCGGATTGTTATAGAGTTTGTATCGGTCGTTGACTTTTACGTCATTGTTGTCGTAATACGAACTGCGGAAGTACATGAAGTCGTCGTTCGAGGGATCCTCAGCGGCCTTCTGGTATGCAACCGACCCCGTGCCGAATCGCTGTGCCACATCGTCGAGATACCACTGGAAGAAACTCCGCTCGTCATCCAAACCGTGAGTCGAACTCAATCCGTCGTATCCCACATCTTGATACATGCGGCTTTCGGCATCATTGTCAAAAGCGTTCACAATAGGTTGTGTCGTCGGCACTCGGCCCCAGATAGTGGTATCGACATTGACCACCGTCGCACTCGTCGGCAACCCATTCTCGAAACTCTTTCGTCCATCTCTCAGAATATCCTCACTGATATCGCCAAGGTTGATATACATCTTACCACCACTATGGTTGGGATTCTCTATAAAAGGATCCATCAACCAGAACTCAATGGTCTCGATGTTCTGCGTCTCAAAATCCGTGTAGTCGAGCTTTCTCATAATACCGCCCCAACGACTCGCCGGATTCACCAACGTTCCGCTGTCGGTAATACCCGCGCTGAAGGCAGAGGGGGCCACATCGTAGTTGTACGGTCCTTTCTCTGAGGGGTAATAGGCCAAGTTCAACTCGTAGACATATGTCGGCTGACCCGCTACACGGTCCTTGTTCGGGAACACCTCCTGCTCGTAAATCCTTCTCGAATAGGGCTTGGAGAGGTCGTCTCGCGTGATGTTGCTTGGCCGCGTACCCGTCTGGTAGAAGTCATTGCTGATACGATACCATGCCAGCTTGGCCCTGTTCTTGCCATAGTCCAAGCCGCTGCCCGGAGCCGTCTCGGGGAACATCGACGTGCTCAGCCGCCAGTCCTGAGGTGTGCTGGCAAGGAACCACGAGTTCACCGTGGTCAGGTTGATACTGCTCTCGGCGCCTTCGAAATCATCCACATAACTCACACTACCCTCTTTACTGCCCGTACTGCTCATACCTGGAATAAAATGGGCAAACTCCGCCGTCAAACTCAGGTTCGACGGGGCCTTGGTCTCGATGCCGGGCAGGAGGTCCACCAGCTTTGTCACCAGCGGCACCTCGCCTCTCCAGTTCACATCCAGTCCCCAAATAGTATTGCTCGTCGGCTCATCGCCAAAATTGTTCTTCTGCGTCAAGGGCTTTTCATGCAGGTTCATCACCGTGGCGCCAATATTGAAGTCTTTCTCCACCTCGTAGTTCAGGTGCAAGCCCAACATACGCTTGGTGGTCATGCTAAACGAATTGTTCTCCGAACTGACGCTGATGGGTGTTCCCGAGGACAGAATGCTCTCGTTGATAATCCTCACCGTTCCCATCGTGTAATCCACCGTGTAGTCCACATTCTCTATCAGCGGCATACCGCCGGCCGTCACCGTGACACTCCCTTGCGTCACACTGTAGCCCAGTGATATCTCGCCGCTCACACTGCTTGTATAGTAACCCTCCAGGTAGAACCTGTTCCTTTCGGCATACTGTTGAGCCAATGCCTTGGTCATGGTGTAGAGCGAGTCGAAGCAGTATTTCCTCGCCATCTCCTCGTCTCCCAACAATTCTCGCAAGTCCTTGCCGAAGGGCTCCACATACGGGAAGAACACTCGACCCGTCGAAGCCTGAATCAGACCTCCCTTGAAAGCGGCCGAATCCATCCAGTCGAACACTCCGTCGGCATAGTAGTAGCTCTGACTGGCATCCATGCGGTCCAAACCAAAAAGCTCTATCAAAGGCACACCCTCTTTGGGTCCCTCGGTGAAGAAGCCTACACCCACGCCACCATTCTCACTCTCATACAGCACATTCAACCTGAATCCGTCCTGACTCAGCTGACTGCTCTTCAGAAAATAGACATTCTTCATCATCAGCTTCCACAGCGGACTATGAGTATCCACCGAAGTACTCTTCAGCAACTTTACGATGAGGGTATTCGGGTCGTTCACACCATCCGTCGTCAACTCTCCCACCTGATACACAGTCGTGTCGCCCACCACCTGATACTGGTAAGCCACCGCCAACACCTGGTCATTGCTCAACGGCTGGTTCAGCGTGATGAAGCCCAACTCCCGGTTGAATGTATACTCGTTCTGGTTCAGCAGTCGCGCACTCTCCACCTTCTCATATTCACTTCCTGCCGTAAAACCGATGCCTTGCATGAAACCCGTCACCGAATTGATACTTCGCACACTGCCGGGATTCACCAACGTCAGCAGGTCATTGGCCGTATTGCTCGGCTTCACATTGCCGTTGCCGTGCACCCTGCTGCTCCACGGATTTCCCTCGCCCAGGTCGGTCAGTGCCAGGATGTTTCGGTTCTGCGTCACCGCGGCACCCACATTCGTTCTCCACACCTCAATCCTCAATATCCTCACATTGGAGTTGGCCACCGGCAACGTGCTCATCGCTCGGTTATAGTTGTCGTAGAAGTATTGCGCAATGAAGTAGTGACGATTGTCCTCATACTCATCAGCCCTGATTTCGAACTCATGGCTGCTTGCGCCACCCTTCACCTGCAGGTTCTCCGTGCTGGTCTCCTTCTCGCTGATAACGGCGTCCACCGTCAACTTGCCGAACTTCAATTTCGTGTGGAATCCAAAAAGCTGCTGGCTGCCTTGTATCAATGTCGTCGTCAACGGGAATGAGATATCCGCCGCCTCGAACAGTTGCAGGATATCGTCTTCCTTGCCTTCGTACTTCAACTTCAACTGGTTCTCGAAGTCAAAGGTGGCATTGGTATTATGGTTGATGTCGAAACTGATGAGGTCGCCGATTTTGGCATTAAGATTGATTTGCAGGTTCTCGTCGAAGTCGAAAGTGGTCACACTCCTCTCGCTCGCATCCCTCTGGGGGTCGTTGCGGTAGTTGTTCACAATCTGGAAGGTCAGTTCCGCGCTGCCACTGGGCGTAATCTTGATTTCCGGTCTGCCCATCAACGCCTCCAACTTCTGGCTGATCTGGTTGAAACCGGGAATCTTGCTCAGCAATCCGCCCTCGCTGTTGTCCAGCACCGTGCCCCCTCGCTTCTCTTCCCAGTACTGGCGCATCAGCTGCTCCATCTTCCAGTCCTCGTAGTCCTCGAAACTCATATACTCACGGCCTATCTCCATGTTCCCTACCATCTTCACCTTCACATAGTCGCCATGCTCGGCGTCGTACACCACCGTGTCTCTCACACCTTTAGGTGTATAGCCGCTACCCATCGGAGTGTAGTTCACAGAGTCACTTTGCGCCCACACGCCCGCGTGCACACACAAAGCCACAGCCAATAGTAGTATATATCGAGTTATTGCTTTCAAAAGTCCTTTTTCTCTTTAACCCTACCAAAACGCAATTCCTCGGCAAATATTGTATTGCCTAAATAATAAAAATATAAAAATTATTAAAATCCCCCCCCCCAACTCCCCACTACTCACTAAACACTGAACACTGAACACTAAACACTGAACACTGCCCCCAGCCCCTACAGTCTCCGCAGGCCTTCCTTGATAATCTCTTCCACCGTCATCGGACTGCCATCGGCATTCTTCCAGTCGCCCGACGACAACAGTTTCTCCACGGCAGGCTTGGCAAAGCCCAGCATCGTCAGCGCCGTCAGTGCCTCCTCGAGTGTCCGTGTCCGTTCACCGCTCACCACACTCCGCTCGCCGCTCACCACGCCGCCCACCTTGTCGGCCAGCTCCAGCACAATCCTTTGTGCCGTCTTCGCCCCGATGCCTTTCACACGCTGCACCTTCTTCACATCCTGCGTCTGTATGGCTTCCCGCAACTCATCCACCGTCAGCGACGACAGCATCACCCTCGCCGTCTGGTTGCCCACACCGTTCACGCCCACCAGTATACGGAACATCTCGCGCTCAGCCATCTCGTAGAATCCAAACAACTGCTGCGCGTCCTCTCGCACCACATGGTGGGCATACAGCTTCACCTGTTCGCCCTCCACCCGGCGCAACGACTCATACGTATTCAGCGTGATTTCCAGCAAATATCCCACTCCTCCGCAATCCACCACAGCCTGTGTAGGCTCCAACGAGGCCAGTCGGCCCTGAAAGTATTCGTACATATTCGTTTCGTTTTTTTTATTCTGTTTTCTTCACCCAACTCTCAGTCTTTCAACCCCCAATATCCTCCGGGAACTGGTACCCTATCCCTTCGGCAGGGCTGTCCTCCTGGAGGGTGTAGTCGTCCTCGTAAGGGTCGGCAAAGAGCGGGTCGTCGTTCCATTCGCCACCCTTCACAATGCTATGAAGACCAAGGTTGTAGTTCATCGTGTAGCCATCCAGCTCGCTGACCAGCAGCTCCTTGCTGTAGGTGCCCCAAATGATGCAGTCGCGGAAGTCGGCCTTCAGCAGGTCGCCACCCACGGCCTCGCCATCCATAATCTCATTGTTGGACAGGACGATAGTCTCTATCTTGCGAGCCGTATAGCTCCAGTAGTTGGCAAAGGTGCACTGGCGGAAGTCGTAGCTGCCGCCGCGCAGCACCGTCAGGCCTGCCAGACAGTCGTATACCAGCAGGTTGCGCCCCGTAATGGTGGCCGCCTGGCCAATGATGGCGCAGTCGCTCATGTTGCGGATGACCGTGTTGCTCACCGAAAGCTGCGAGCCTGGGTAGCACCGCAAGCCGCCAACGGCATTCTCCACCACAGCATGGTCTATCACATTGCCCACACTATAGTTGTAGAACCACAACGTCTGCCATTGGCCCGGCAGGAACGAATACCATCCGTCACTGCGCAACGACGAAAAAACCACCGGCTGTTCGGCTGTGCCCAGGGCACGCAGATGGGCGTTGGAATCAACGATGAGCATCGCTCCGGTGCAGAAATAGAGCTCGTCGCCGGCGCCGAGGGTCAGCGTGTTTCCGTCGAGCACCGCCGCGGGGTCGATGAAGATATGGGGCCGCGAGTGGTCCCAATGCTCACAGTCGACAGGCACAAACCACGTCGTGTCGGTCGCCGCAAGACGGTGATAGACTGCGTTGCGCCCCCAGGCCGTCAGCGGCAGGCGCTGTCCATTGCTGAAGCTGATGGCGTCCTCCACCAGGAATGGCTGCGTGTCGTCGTTGGGGTTGACATTGGCCTGGACGAAGATGAAGATGCTGTCGCCAGCCTCTATCTCCACATGGCGGGCCACAAGCGACGTGTCGCCGTCCACATTCAGGCGGAACCGGCTCGCGCGTCCGCCCTCGAGGGTCACCGCGCTCAGCCGCAGATTCTCCGACGTCGTGTTGTACACCGTCACGATACGGGTCGTGGTGCCCACGGTGGTGAACACCGTGTCGAACGCCACCGTGTCCGCCGAGAAGCTCAACTGCACCCCTCCGTCGTCCGTTGCGAATCCTTCTCGTTCGCACGACATGGGAAACAGCGGCAACATGCACGCCAGCAGTATATACAAAACCTTTTTCAACATATACATTTGTCCTTTCACTTCCTCTCGAAACCCCTCCTTCTCACTCACGCACAACTACTTCAGGTACAACGCGAACACCTCTTCCAGCCGTTTCACACACACCGGGCAGAACGGCGCATAGTCGCGCATCATGCAGTGCATCGCGGGCCGGTAGACGCCCTCGTGGGCATAGCCAGCCCCCTCGTAGACACCCAGCGGGCCGCACTCGCTGCGCGGCACGTCGACATTCTCCGGCGTGGGCACCTTGGTGCCCTGGGGCAGCATGGACTTCCACTTGCCGTCGAAGGCCTTGAGGTTGGTGATATTGGGTTCAAGGGGTTCATAATCATTGATGTGGAGGTTGCCGTAGGCCAGGTCCTCGTCGACATATTCGTCCGCCAGACCGCCAAAGGCGTGGCCGAACTCGTGGGGCAGCACATATTCCGCCAGACGGTGCATGCTGGTGACGGCGTAGAAGTTGTAGATGGCGCCGCCGCCGTAGCGCTCGTCGTTGACCATGATGATGATGTAGTCGCAGGGCGTGGTGCCCAGCGCATCGTGCAGCTTCCATAGGCTGAAGGTCATCAGATAGCGGTCGATGCCGAAGGTGCCGAATTCGGCATCCACATCGGATTTGACGCCATAGACGTTGAAGTCCTTGCGGTGGCTCTTGAAAGGCTCCTGCCCGAAGAGGATTTCCTTCATGCGGTAGTAGTCCACGCGCAGCTGCGGGTCGGTCATGCCCTCGTAGCCCTGGGCCACGATGACCACGTCCACCTTGTCCTCGGGGGCGCCGTGCAGTTCCAGGTCGGTGCGCAGACCGATGTGGTAGTTGAAGTCAAGCTCGCGCTCGTCGGGGTCAAAATCCACCACCGTCTGGTCCACCAGCTTCATATTGTCGTCCCTGCGCTGCAAGGCAATCTGCACCTTGCGCTTGGGCATGGGCAGCAGCAGCGTCTCCTCGAAGCGGGCCTTCACCGTTTGGCCCTTGGCGGTACCCTTGTACTCGCGGAAGAGGTTGCTGTAGCCCTTGGAGTAGATGACCCTTCCGCTCTTGGCGTCGCGCATCTCCACACGGTAGTCGCCGTTGTCGAAGGGGTCCACCAGGCGTTTGCGGCTGCCGTGCCACTCCGCCGAGCGGTCCAGCCAGCGGCTCACCCACACGGTGTCGCCATGGGCGTTGCCCTCGCGCGAACAGTCCAGACGCAAGGTGCCGCCGGTGAAATATTTCTTGAACTTCACATCCTGCGCGCCGGCCACCCCCTGCACCGTCAACATCGCCACCGCCAGCAGCAGAATCCTCAAACTTCTATGTTTCATAAAATCCATTGTACCGTTTTAAAACCTTAATAACGCCGCAAGAAAAAAAATATTGTACACCATGCGAAAAACTTCTCCCCCCGGCGCCCCCCTCCTCCCCTCGGCGCCATATCCAACCGGGGTCAAAACCCTACCCGAGAGGTACCTGATACGGCATATCTCATAT
>DGTB01000101.1:0-2606 GCA_002394185.1 Bacteroidales bacterium UBA4347
GGGTCCATCTGACTGATGTGGGAGACGAGCAGGAAAAAGCCCGACATGAGGAACCCGAAGGTGAGCATCACGGGATAGCGGCGCTGCATGAAGAGGGTGACGAGCATGACCGCCCACGCCATGAAGAGCATGGTCTCGTAGCCGTTGGACATGGGTACATGGCCGGTGATGATCCAGCGCAGCGACAGACCGAGGGTGAGGACGAGGAAGGAGAGTGCGAGCACGCCCAGCGCCCACCGCTGGCGGCGGCCGAACATGTTGAGCAGCAGGCAGACGAAGCCCATGGTGAGGTTGACCATGAAGAGGATGGTGGCAAAGGGGATGCGGTTGTAGGTGCGCTCGGCGCGGTCGCGCAGCGGCGAGGGCAGCGACGACGCCCCGTAGCGCTGCTGGTATTTGAGCAGTTTCTGGAGGGTCTCGTCCATGCGGTCGTAGTTGCCTGCCTGGGCGTCGGCATGGAGGATGGAGAAGATGGTGCGGATGTACTGCTCGCGGGCGGGCTCCATCTGCTGGGGGAGTGTCTCCGTGGGGGCATACCACCGGCCCAGGAAGGGGAACACCCTGAGGGGCGTGCCCTGGCGGAGATTCATGATGAGCTGCAGACGGTCGTCGAGCTTGGCGGCATCCTGGTGCAGCTTGTCGTTCTGTCCGCTGAAGTACTGTTGCAGGTAGGGCCCGATGATGTAGCCGCCCCCCTGCTGGCTGAAGAAGGTGTTGACGCTGCAATAGGCGGGCAGCTGAAGGGTCTCGCGCAGCGGTCCGCCCTTGACCTTGATGACGGGCTGCTGGCTCCACTCGTCGGCATAGAAGAGGAAGCCCGTGAGCACCTGCTCAGCGGTATAGCCGGCATAGCGGGGCTTGCCGTAGAGCTTCTTGGTGAAGTCGACGGCGAAGGTCTGCAGCGGGCAGATGCGGTCGTTGTAGAGAATGTGCAGACGGCCGAAGGCATTGGCTGTGGGCTGGGGCAGCACACGAGGGGCGGCGCCGGCGGCGGAAGGGGCGCACAGCAGGAAGACCAGCAGCAGGACGGAGGGCAGGGCGGTGGCAGAGACGGGGCGCCGGCCAGTGGACTCTGTCCCCTGGCGCAGTAGCTGGCGGTAGCGGCCACGGGGGTCGACGAGCATCCACACCAGGGCGATGAACAGCAGGGCGTAGCCCAGATAGGTGACGGGGATGCCCCACGGGTCGCTGTTGACGGAGAGGTAGCTGCCGTGCCCGTCGTTGTCGTAACTGCTCTGGTAGAGGCGCAGATTGTTGTAAGAATAGATATGGTTCATCGAGACCTGCTGCCGGCTGCTGCGGCCGTCGGGGTGGACGATGGTGAGGAATGACTCGTAGTCGGCGGGGGCGCGGGTGCCCTCGTGATAGACGATGCGGAAACGGTCGAGGCGGATGCTGAACGGCAGCGGGTGCTCGTGCATGCCATCAGGGTTGCTGACGAGAAAAGTGGTAGCAGTCTGACCCGTGCGCAGGTGGACGATGCCCTGGCGGCCGGTGAGATGGGTGATGAGCGCTCCGGCGAGGATGATGATGAACGACAGGTGGAGCACCACGGTGGACAGACGGCGCACCTTGCGGCGGAGGAACCAGGCGACGGCCACTGCCGCCAGCACCGCCCACAGCAGACTGAACCACCAGGCGCCATAGACATGCTCAGACACGAAGGCGGTGCCCTGGTATTTCTCGACAATGGTGGTGGCAGCCATGACGACTACCACCACCATGTAGAGGATGATGAGTGCTCTCTTCATGATGAGTGCCCTCTGCATTTAAATAGACTCGATGAACTTCACGACGGCATCGCGGTCGGCCTTCGGCAGGTTGTAGAACTTCTCGGTAGACGAGTAGGCATCGGACTTCTTGGAGTAGCCGTGCCACATGATGGCCTCGATGACGGTGCGGGCACGGGTGTCGTGCAGACGGTCGTCGGCACCGGTGAGCTGGCGGCTCAGTCCACGTCCCCACAGGGGTGTGGTGCGACACCAGCCGGTGCGGATGTCGTTGATCATCCACAAACGGTGCTGTACCATGTCGGTGTAGGGCCAGATGGTCTGGTTGGGATACTTCGGCAGTACAGAGGCAGCGTCCTTGCCGATGCTCTTGGCATAGGCCTTGATGCTGGCGTCGACCCAGTAGTTGTCGGAGCCGGTCTTCCACGAGGGGCGGTGGCACTGGGCGCATCCTATCTGAGTGAAGAGGGTCTTTCCACGCTTCACGGCAGCATCGTCGAGGTTGCGGGCGGCAGGAACAGCCAGTCCGCGGTGCCACACCATGAACTGGTAGTACTGCTTGTCGGTCATCTCCTCCTCACCATTGTATGGCGAGCTGTTGAGCAGGTATTTCTCAAAGGTGCTCTTGTAGGCCACCGTGGGGGTGTTGAGGATTTCGTAGACGCGGTTGGCAATGCCCTCGCTGGTGCCGTCGGCATAGTAGGGGTGCAGGATGCTGGCTTCGGAGCGGCCGTGCTCCTTGATGTAGCTGATGACCTCGTTGTCCTCGCTCTGGGCTTTGGCCCATGCCGTGGTGGTGTAGAGCCAGTGGCGGTCGGAACGTGTGACGTTGGTGATGTTCCAAATGGCATTGGCGCCGGCACCATCTTGCAGCGA
>DGTB01000101.1:2680-4438 GCA_002394185.1 Bacteroidales bacterium UBA4347
TGGCATAGGTGAAGCGCTTCAGCGGACCGTGTGTGCCGTGGTGGCTGCCCGTGTCGTTGTAGGGGGCTGAATAGTAGGCAGAAGCCTTGAAGGTGTTGGCCTCTTTGTCCCACATGGCAGGGTTGAGGTCGACATAAGGAGCCTCTGCGCGCCACTGTGCCTCGATGTCCTCGTCGGTCAGCGCGTCGAGCAGACCAGTGCCGTAGACACCGATGGTGGACTCCAGGCGTACATCGTAGTTGGTGGGCCTGGGGTTGGTGTTGAAGGCATGCTGCGGGATGGTCACCTCGGGATAGATGAGCTCGTAGGCCTCGCCGTCGGGGAACTTCATGGCCAGTCCGCTCTCCATCTGCGTGACGGTTTTCCACTCGATATTGATGAGACTCTCGTCGATGGGAGCCTTGAAGGGCGACATGGCCTGAGTCTGCGGCATGCCGGTCACCTCGCTGATGTAGGCATTGTTGTCGGGATGGTAGATGACCAGCAGATAGCCGTTGCCGATGGCGTTGGCACGGTATTCGGTTTGGCGCTTGCCGTGGCCGTAGCTGGGGTGGCAGGCGATGCAGCTGTTGCGCACCCATGCGGGGCCCAGTCCCTTGCGTGGTGCCTGCTCGAAGGTGTAGAGGTGCTCGAAGAAGTCCTCGCCGGTGTTGAAGTCTTCTTCCATGCCTGCCACATTCTCAACAGCCGGGGCGGCGGCAGAATAACTGGCTTTCTCGGTGGTGCCGAGCAGTCCGCCGGGATACCACTCGTCGGCGCTGAACACGTCGTTGGCCTTGCCGAACACTTCCTCGCCAGGCACCAGGGGACCCAGGTCGCTGCCTTCGTCGTCGCTGTCGGAACAAGCGGATAGCAACGGGGCTGCCAACAGCGCTGCGAAAGCCCATTTCGATAGATTTTGCATGTGATTCATCAGTAGATACTTTTTGATGGTTATAGGTTTTTATCAATGGTGAAAAGCGTCACGCCCCTGTTCAGGGCGCAGACGCTGTAGTCTTTTCTTTTGCTCCAGGCAGGGAGAGTTAATCCCAGTCCTCATCGTCGACAAACTCCTTGCCCCAGACGGTGCTGCAGTACTTCACAAAGGGAGCAGGCATGCTGCCAATCTTGCTGATGGCATTGCTGAAGGCATTGACGGTGGCGCTGTTGGCCGTGGTCTCACCGACACTCTTGAAGAAGGCGTCGAAGCTGGTGCTGGCTGCGCTGCCGTTGGTGGAACCGTACCACACGTTGCGGATGGAGCGGATATTATCCTGGAAGTCGCGGATGGAGTTGTAGCTGTAGGGCGACTCGACATACGAGATGTCGCCGGCCGAGAAGGGGTTGGCAATCTTGGCTGTTCCCACCTCGTTGGCAATGCCCACACACGAGCCCTCGTCGTCGGAGAGCACCTGGGCGATGGCAGCCTTCAGGGTCTTGAACGTGCTCTTGCTGTTCTGTCCGGCACCCATGAGATTCTCGCCAAACGACAGACCGTTCTCTGTGAGATAGTCCAGACCTGCAGCTCTGACGACGGCCATGCGGCTGGCATTCTTGGCGGTCTGTCCTTCCCAAGCCACCTGCAGCTGGAAGCAACGCTGCTTGAGCAGGGTGCAGATGGTCTGTGCATACTTCAGCTCTTGAGCTCCGGAGATGCGCTCGAAGTTCTTATAGGTGTCGTTGCCTTGCAGTTCGGCCACCTTGCGGGGCTGTCCGTTGCGGAAGAGGATGAACTCAAGGGCGTGGAAGCCCAAGATGGTGGCATCCTCGAGCATCTCG
>DGTB01000013.1:0-655 GCA_002394185.1 Bacteroidales bacterium UBA4347
TGTCGTTGTAGGTGCCGGGCTTGGCGGTGAGGCTGTACCACACACCCTCGAAGTACATCGAGAAGTTGTGCAGTTTGGCCGGCTTGTACTCCTGGCTGCACTCGCAGTGGCAGGGCAGCTCGCACTCGCACTTGCCGCCGTTCTTGGTGCAGTCGCACTTGCACTCGATGTCGAAATTCTCGGCCAGCTTGGCGAAGAATTCCTTGCCGCTGAGGCCGTTGAGGTCCTTGACGACGCGGTTGTAGTCGATGACGTTCAGCTGGTTGTCCGGGAAGATGACGGTCATGAAGTAGTTGTACTCCTCCTTGCCGGTGTGGTGGGGGTTCTGTTCCTTCTTCTCCTGTCCCACGAGGGCGGCGGCGGCGCTGCGGTGGTGGCCGTCGGCGATGTACATGGCGGGAACCTTCTTGTCGAAGAGTTCGACGAGCTCATCGATGAGCTTGCGGTCGTCGATGACCCAGAAGCGGTGGCCGAAGCCGTCTTCCTTGGCGATGAAGTCGTAGATGGGCTTCTTGGCGGTGACGCTGGCCACGATCTCGTCGATGCGGGCCACGGAGGGATAGGCGAAGAAGACGGGCTCCACGTTGGCGTTGGTGATGCGGACGTGCTTCATGCGGTCCTCTTCCTTGTCCTTGCGGGTCAGCTCGTGTTTCTT
>DGTB01000013.1:734-3906 GCA_002394185.1 Bacteroidales bacterium UBA4347
CGCTGTAGGCGCAGGCCACGATGCCATACTGCCACTTGGCGTTGGCATCCTTGGGGTTCATGCTCTGGGCGTAGATGTAGAGTTTCTCCTCCTCATCTTTCACCAACCAGCCGAGGTCTTTGAACTTGTTGTAGTTCTTCACCACCTGAAGGTACACTTCGGGCGAGTGCTCGTCGGTGCCGGCGGGCAGGTCGATCTCAGCCTTGGTGACGTGCAGCAGGCTGTAGGGGTTGCCCTCGCATTCTTTGCGGGCTTCCTCGCTGTTCAGTACGTCGTAGGGACGCGAAGCCAGTTTCTCAACGATGTCCACCGGGGGGCGGAATCCTTTGAAGGGTTTGATTATGCTCATATTTGTGTCTTTTTAATTGTTGATTTATACATTGATTTGAGACTGCAAAGATACGCACTTTTTTTGATATGGCAAAAAATACTTTTTATATCCACCTGTAGCGGGCGTTGGCGAAACTGCGGAGGCGAAGGTCGTCGGGGCTGATGAGGTAGGCGAACTCTTCGTTGTCCGAAAGCAGAATCTCCAGACTTTCGAGGTCTGCCAGGCGTTCGAAAGCCTCCTCGCTTTCGGGATGCAGATAGCCGCCCAGCTGGCCGAAGCGCGCTGTGTGCCCCAACTGCCGCAGGGCCTCCGCGTAGTCGGCCCAGGTGGCTTCGGGCACCGCCTGGCGGGCAAGGAAGAAGTCGGGATAGTCGTCTGCCGCCATGAACTCCATGGCCTCGCCCCTCCAACGCTTCTCGCCGTCGCCGAAGGGGTCGGTGGCCACGAGGTTGTCCTCCTGCTCGCAGAAGAGCACCAGCCCTTCGAAGAAATAAAGCATGCCGCAGTGCGGATAGTGCCCCTCGGGGTCGTGCGGCGCGAGGTCGCTGCAACGGAGCTGGAAAAGGAGTTCCAACGGACGGCCGCCATCATCCAACGGATGACGGCGCCCGGCGGGCAGGTCCGGCGTGCCGCGCTCCTTGCTGCAGCCCAGCGTGACCGGGAGCTCGCGGTCAACCCCGTAGGCGATGCATGGTTTGCGCTGTGGCCCAAGCCATTCCACAAGTCGCCCCACCCGTTCCGGGTCGGGTCGCTCAGGCTTGCCAGGGGCGAAGCGCGCGGGTTCGAAACTGCTGGCAGGTTTCAGCATCGTCAGCCCCATCAATCCCGCCACCAGCATCAGCATCGCCACACCCATCAGCACATAGCTGTAGCGGTACACCGCAGCCAGCCACGGCACCGTCTGCACCCATCCATGCGCCAGCACCATGACCAGCAGCCCGATCCATACCGCCGCCGCCAGTCCCAGCAGCACGATGCATGCCCAAAACGCAACCGCCTTGGCCACCCCTTTAATCCTATAGAGTCTTGTTCGCATTTCAAGTGCAAAGGTACGAACTTTTGACGACATGGAGAATTTTATTTTTTCAAATGGAAAAAAGTTCGTATCTTTGCAGTCGATTTCAACAGAGTATTAACGAAACAAACTGCCAATGAAGCATAGCGCATAGTCACTATATGCACATCATAGAATAGAAAAAAGCGAATAGCTGAAATCTGGTACTTTTGGAACTTCGACACTTTCAAATTACACTCCAGACCCAAGCGACGGCTTCACGCGTTCGGCGTGGACTTGTACGTTGTAATTGGAGTGTAAAGGTAGTCGAAGACCTCAAAAGTACCGATGAAGACTAAAAGTTCCACGCTCTTTTTATGTGCATTTTTTTTCATCGGAACTGCCAGAATTTATTTTGTTAATTACAACGGTTGCACACGACACACATTAGTGGCATTAATTATGAAATCGAAAATTTTACTGGCTGCTATGGTTGCAGCATTGGCGTTCAGCTCCTGCTCCGTACACACGAGATCAATCCAATCCTCTCCTGTAATCTCCAGGAATGTGCAGTTGGATCCAATCAAAGCCGATATTGAGGTGAACCAGGACAAGAAACTGGTTGGCGAGGGATATGCAACATACCTTTTCGGCATTCGGGTATCCAATCTAACCAATCAAAAGCAAGTTGAGGGAATAAACTACTCCGACAACCCGGTGTTCCCCTTCCTGCATCGTGGCAGAAACACAGCCCGCTCTATTGCAGCATATCAAGCTCTCGAAGAGTGTCCCGAGTGCGACGTTTTGGTTAATCCCAAATACGAAGTCACTGTAAAAAAAAGTCCCCTGGGTTTAATATTTAAAAAGTATATTGTACGTGTGAGCGGATATGGAGCCAAATACAAGAATTTCCGAACAGAAAAACAGACAAAAATCATTGGGAGCCAGAACAAAGAGTATATCGTTGTGGAAGAGAACGATTAATTGTTTGTAAGTCCACACTAAACCAACGAGGCCCGCGACGTTCCGTCGCGGGCCTCGTTGGTTTTACATCTATGTATTATTAATCCAAACCATCCCTTTCCTTCAATAGGGCTGTCAAAGCATCTGGGTCACGTCGACTGTCGAAAACAGCTACTATGAGGACTATCTCGATGCCATTACGCGATCGTATACTTCTGCCTGCGGAACGGTGTCCATCGTACCTCGCTCGTAGGCATCCATGCGACGCTCCAGTTCGCGCAACTCGCGGTCGGCGACGGTCTCGGTCCGTTTGAACAAGCCGGACTTCAACAACTCATCCAGCTTGCGCTGGGCGAGTGCATTGTTTTGGTCGTAGGTAAGGGATATGGTGCACATAGTCTTATCGTTTTAACCCTCGTAGAACGGCATCTTGACGGTGACGGCTTTGAGGAGTTTCTCGCGGATCTTGATGTAGATCTCGGTGCCGACTTTGGCGTATTCGGCCTTGATGAGGGCGGTGCCGATATTCTTGCCGGTGCTGGGACTGGGGCTGCCGCTGCGCACCTCGCCGATCTTCTTGCCTTCGGCGTCGCAGACCTCGTAGCCGTTGCGGGCGATACCGCGGTCGACCATCTCGAAGCCGACCACTTTGCGCTTGAATCCGGCGGCCTTCTGGGCCAGGAGGAGCTCCTTGTTGATGAAGTTGTTGTTCTCGGCTTTCAGCTTGACGATGAAGGCCAGCGGAGCCTCGAGGGGGCTGATGGTGTCGTCCATCTCGTGGCCGTAGAGGGCGAAGCCCTTCTCCAGACGCAGGGTGTCGCGGCAGCCGAGACCGGCGGGCATGATGCCGAACTCCTTGCCAGCCTCGAAGACCTTGTCCCACA
>DGTB01000139.1 GCA_002394185.1 Bacteroidales bacterium UBA4347
CGCGGCGGTCGTCAAAGACATAGGAACGAATCTGACTACCCCACTCTATCTTCTTCTTGCCCGCCTCAATCTTGGCCTGCGCTTCCAGGCGCTTCTTCATGGCCCGGTCATAGAGCTGCGACTTGAGCAGAAGCATGGCTTTCTCCTTGTTCTTCGGCTGGTCACGGGTCGCGGTGTTCTCAATGAGGATTTCCTCTTCCACTCCCGTGTAGGGGTCCTTGTACTGGTAGCGCAGGCGTACACCGGACTCCACCTTGTTGACGTTCTGTCCGCCGGCACCGCCGCTGCGGAAGGTGTCCCACGAGAGTTTAGACATATCAACCACCACTTCAATCGAATCATCGATAAGCGGTGTAACACTGACACTTGTAAAACTCGTCATACGCTTTCCCTGGGCATTGAATGGGGAGACACGAACCAAGCGATGAACACCGGTCTCGCTCTTCAGGTACCCGTAGGCAAACTCGCCTTCGATCTGCAGCGTGCAACTCTTGATGCCGGCACCTTCGCCGTCGAGGGAGTTGGAGATGGCCACCTTGTAGCCATGCGTCTCCGCATAGCGTATGTACATGCGCATGAGCATCTCGGCCCAGTCCTGAGCCTCCACGCCGCCGGCACCGGCGTTGATGGAGAGCACGGCGTCCAGACGGTCGCTCTCGTTGCGCAGCATATTCTTGAACTCCAGGTCTTCAACCTTCTTCTGCGTGACAGCAATCTGCGCCACCAGTTCCTCCTCCGAGGCGTCGCCTGCCTCGAAGAACTCACCCATCACCTCCAGGTCGCCACATGAAGTGTCCACGTCCTTGAAGGCTGTTACCCAGCTCTTTTGTGCATTGATACCCTTGACAACCTTTTGGGCCTCCTTGGGGTCGTTCCAGAAATCGGGGGCTTCGGTTTTCTTTTCTTCTTCGGCAATCCACGCCTGCTTGGCATCGATATCAAGGAATTTCTTCAGCGTGTCCTTGCGCTGGATAAGGTCTTTTATTTGTTCCTGATTGGTCATATTCTTATAGGCATAAAAAAAGGGCAAGCTGTTTATATCGCACCGCTACAACCAAACACCCTTGCTGTATTCCTACCCTGGGGGATTCAATGGGAGCTGGTCGTATAAGACTTGCCCTAACTCTCTGTTTCAAACGGGGTTAATACTCTAACCCGATTGCTTTACGATTTGCAAAGATACAAATACTTTTTGATGTGTGCAAATTTTTTTTTTTCAAGCAGGGTCGACATCGTATATTATAGTCACCCCCGACCAGCCTTCCTGCTTGGTGAGGTCGTCGCCGATTTGGCGAATGACGCGCTTGGCATCAGCGATGGGCTCTGTGCGATCGAACCGAAGAGTTAACTGCTTGAGGTAGAGGCCACGGATGCGACTCACCAACGGGTATTCCGGCCCCATGACGCGGCCGGCAAAGGCGCCCCTCAGCTGCATGGCCATCCACTCGGCGGCATTGTTGAGAAGGTCGGCGTCGCGGTGCTTCAACGTGATCTCTATCAGGCGGTAGAACGGCGGGTACCGGAAGATGCGGCGCTCCTGTATCTGTTCTTCGTACAGCCCTTGATAATCGTTGGCCATCACATTGACAATCACCTGGTGGTGAGGGTTATAGGTCTGTATAATAACCCTGCCGCCGGCACCGTGGCGGCCCGCACGGCCACTCACCTGCGTCATCTGCTGGAACGCCCGCTCGAACGAGCGGAAACTCGGGTAGTTGATGATGTTGTCGGCGTTAATGATGCCCACCACGCTCACCCGTTCGAAGTCCAACCCCTTGGTAACCATCTGTGTGCCGACAAGAATATCGATGCGCCGATGCTCGAAGTCGGAGAGGATTTCGAGGTACTGGTTCTTCTGCAGGGTGCTGTCCAGGTCCATGCGCGCCACATTGGCCTCGGGGAAAAGAATCTGCAGGTCTTCCTCGATGCGCTCGGTACCTACGCCTGTCATTTTCAGGTGCGTAGAATGACAGGCGGGACACTCCTGCGGCACGGGGATGGAATAGCCGCAGTAGTGGCAGCGGAGCGAATTGGAGGCTTTGTGGTACACCAGCGACACGTCGCAATGGATGCAGTGGGGCACCTCGTGGCAGTCGTCGCATTCCAGCCGGAGCGAGAATCCGCGGCGGTTCTGGAAGAGGATGACCTGACGACGGTTGTCGAGGGCCTCCTTGATGGCTTCGAGCAGCTGCACCGAGAAATGGCCCTTGACCATGCCTTTATGGTGTGCATCTTTCATGTCGATACATTCAACCTTTGGTAGAGAATATCCGCCGTAACGTTTTGTGATAGTGGCAAGACCGTATTTTCCTGAAATGGCATTGCAGTAGGTCTCCACACTGGGGGTGGCGCTGCCGAGGATGGTGCGTGCATTCCACAGCCGGGCCAGGTAGAGGGCAGCGTCGCGGGCATGATAGCGCGGCGACGGCTCAAACTGCTTGTAGCTGTTGTCGTGCTCCTCGTCGACAATGATGAGCCCCAGGTCCCTGAAAGGCAGGAAGATGGCGCTTCGGGCACCCAGCAGCACCTGGTAGGACCCGCTGAGGGTGCGCTGCCACACTTCGGTGCGTTCGCTGGCGCTGAAGCGTGAATGATAGACACCTACACGGTTGCCGAAATAGCGCCGCAGACGGTTGATAATCTGTGCCGTAAGTGCAATTTCGGGCAGCAGGAACAATGCCTGGCGGCCCGAACGGACCACTTCGTCGATGAGCTTGATGTACACCTCGGTTTTACCGCTGGATGTGACGCCGTGGAGCAGAAAGGTATTGGGAGCTTCAGCCGTGGAGCGTAGAAGGTTGAAGGCTGCCTGCTGCTCGTCGTTGAGCTCAATGGTCTGTGGATCAGTGATCTCTTCGTCTGTATAGTCTTTCAGACGGCTTTCGATATGCTCTTCGACGTTAAGCACGCCGTTTTTAATAAGAGTCTGTATGGCAGACCCTTGCGGGAGTTCGCGTTTTGCCACGGGTTCGTGTCCGAAATGCGACAGCTGCATGAATTGCATCATCAGTGCCACCTGTTTGACACGTTTCTTGCGCTCCAGGTCATCGAAAAGTTCTTTCTGCGCCGCTTCGCCGGCATAGTCGGGCGAGAGCACCACGTATGCCGATTTCCGGGGTGTGAAACGCTGGCGCAGTTCCTCGTCCATGACAACGATTTCGCGCTCGATCATGCCGCGGATGAGCGGCATAATCTTCTGTACGCCAATGGCGCGGCTGATGTCCACCAGCCGCATCACGGGGTGCTCGGTGAGGAGTTGCACCACCATGAGCTCGTATTTGGTGAGGCTCGACAGCTCGCCGCTGAAGTCGGGATGGATGGCCACGGCACTCTCGCTGGCCAGCTTCAGCCCCGCGGGCAGGGCCACCGCCATCACGTCGCCGGGGCTGCACATGTAGTAGCGCCCCATCCACTCCCAGAACTCCATCTGTCGCTCGGTGACGATGGGTTCGGTGTCGAGCACGGCCATGATATACTTCGATTTCCACTGCGGCGCCTCTTGGTGGATACGGCGGACCACGGCGGAGTACATCCGGGCGTTTTTGGCCCCGAACTGCACCACCACCCGTGCGCCCACCTGCACCTGTCCGTTGTACTCCTGAGGCACCCTATATGTATAGGTACCAGGCAGATGCAGCGGCAGCAACACATCGACATAGTATACCTGCGTCTCTTCCATTTCAGTCTGCAAAAGTACGAAAAAAAATCCACATAGAACAAGAATATACACCCACCCGAACCCTACCCAATTCGCCCCCGATTCGGCCGTTCTTATATTGTTCTTATAT
>DGTB01000116.1 GCA_002394185.1 Bacteroidales bacterium UBA4347
GAACAATATGTAAACAATATAAAAACAATATAAGAACGGCCGTATTAGGGGCGTATCAGGCAGGGGTCGGGTGGGGGAGGGGTCAGGCGATGAGGTCGGCCAGCTGGCCGTGGGCGGCGCGGACGAGGTCCTGCGGGGCCAGGCGGAACTGGAGGCCGCGCAGGCCGGCACTGCAGTAGACGCAGTCGTACAGCATGATGCTCTCGTGGAACCAGGTGGGCAGCGCTTTCTTCATGCCGATGGGGGAACAGCCGCCGCGGATGTAGCCCGTGAGGGGGAGGAGTTCCTTGACGTGGATCATCTCCAGTTTCTTGTTGCCGGTGACGCGGGCGGCCTTCTTGAGGTCCACCTCCTCGGCGCCGGGGATGACGCAGACGACGAGGCCCGTTTTGTCTCCCCGCAGCACGAGGGTTTTGAAGAGCCGTTCGATGGGCTGGCCGAGCTGGGAGGCGATGTGCTGGGCGCCGAGGTCGTTCTCGTCGACCTCGTAGGGGATGAGTTCGTAGGCTATCTTCAGCTGGTCGAGCAGTCGTGCGGCGTTGGCTTTATTGATTTTCATGTGTTGTTCTGTTTTATTGCCGGCAGGATGCCGGCGCTCCATGATTGATTTTGAACACCCAGGCGTGGTCGAGGGCGTTGAGTTCCTTGGTGCTGAGGTTGCTGAGGTCGAGGACGAGGGCGCCGTCCTTTTTCTGGCGCCATTTTATGTTGCCCGTGGTGCCGAGGAGGGTGACGGCGGTGCCTTTCGGCAGGCGCGGCATGTCGGGGATGGTCAGCGTGGGGCCGGGACGCTCGAACTCGATGACGTAGAGGTTGTCGCCTTTCTGCGTGAAGCAGCGGATGGTGCGTTGCCACGTAGCGGTGCCGTGCCATTCTCCATCTGCAGGGACATAGTTCTCACCGTCGGTGCTGACATACAGCGCGGCTTTGGCCTCCAGGTCTTTCTCCCGGTACCACACATCCAACGCTATCTCTTGGTTCTGTTTCAGCAGTACCATGGTGCCGGGCTTGTTCCCTGCCCATGCATGGTTGTAATACAGGATGGTGTCGCCATGGTAGACGACTGTCATCTCATCGTCGGCCTCGGCTTTGAACTGGTACCATCCCTTGTCGGAAGCGTTGTAGGTGCCTTGCCAGTGGATGGTGAAGTCGTCGACGGGCATGTTCTGCAGAGGGGCGTTGCGCACCCAGTCGAAGTCGATGGTGCCGGAGGGAGGCAAGGACGCCACGGTGCGCTGGGTCTGGTGGGTGGTGTAGTGGGGCTGGCCGGGGCGGCAGCCCTCGTCCATCCGGGGCCGGGAGCCGTAGATGGCTTCGCCGTTGACCTTCAGCCACCGGCCGAGGTCGCGCAGGCGTTCCTGCTGGATGAGGGGGATGTGGCCGTCGGCGGCGGGGCCGACGTTGAGGGTGAGGCCGCCCCCGAGGGCTACGAGCTCGCAGAAGTGCTGTATGAGGGCCGTGGAGGTGAGGTAGCCCGCCAGGTCCTCGTTGCGGTTGAGGCCGAAACTGCGTCCGATGCCCCTGCATTCGGCCCAGGGGCGGTCGGCGATGCTGATGCCGGCGCTGTATTCCGGGGTGCGGAAACCGTGCTGGGTTCCCTGGCCCCAGCGGTCGTTGACGATGGCGTCGGGGCCCACGGTGTTGTAGTACCAGGCGATGAGCTCGGTGGAATGGAGCTGCCCCGGGGTGAAGTCCCAGTCGCCGTCGGCGAAGATGATGTCGGGGCGGTAGCGGGAGACAAGGTTTTTGAACTGGGGGATCATGTAGTCGTCGACGTAGCGTGAGATGCTGTCGTTGGGGTCGAGGGTCCAGCGGTGCAGGGGGTTGCTCCATTCGGGCAGGGAGTAGTAGAAGCCCATGCGGAGACCTGCGCGGCGCACGGCGGCGGTGAGTTCTTCGACGATGTTGCGCCGCGGGCCGCTCACGGTGCTGTTCCACTGGGGCTGGTAGGGGTCGTCCCAGAGGGAGTAGCCGTCGTGGTGCTTGGTGACGAGGAGGACGTATTGCGCTCCGGCGTCGCGGAACATCTGCGCCCACTCGTCGGGCTGCCACAGCTCGGCGTGCCAGTGGCGGGCGAGCTGGGCGTACATTTCGCGCACGGGCAGCGTGGTGTCGGCGTAGTAGGACATGGCGCGCAGGCGCCCCGGATCGCGGGAGAGGAGTCCCTTGTAGAGCCATTCGCCGTAGCCCTCCTTGCCGGCATAGGCGGGCACGGAGTAGAGGCCCCAGTGGACGAAGATGCCCAGCTTGGCATCGGAGAACCACTGGGGGTAGGGACGCTCGTTGAGGCTCTGCCATGTGGGCTCCACCGTCTGCGCGCGCAGGGCGAGAGGGCAGAGGAGGAGGGCTATCGTCAGTAGGTGTTTCATTGCGTCGGTGTGATGGTATAACGACTGCAAAAATACGAAAAATCCGCGTGGCGGCAAAAAATATTTTTGTCGGGTCGGGAAATATGCGTATCTTTGCAGCCATGTTTGACGATACCTACAGAACCATCAGCGCCCCCGCCGAGGGCCTCTACAAGGAGAAAGGGAGCAAGTTCCTGGCCTTCGCCTATCCGGTGCACAGCCAGGAGGAGGTGAAAGCCCGCCTGGAGCAGCTGCGCAAGGACTACTTCGACGCCCGCCACCATTGCTACGCCTACATCCTCGGTCCGCGCAAGGACGCCTTCCGCGCCAACGACGACGGCGAGCCCAGCGGCACCGGCGGACGCCCCATCCACGGGCAGCTGCTGAGTGCCGACCTGACGGACACGCTCATCGTCGTCGTCCGCTACTTCGGCGGCATACTCCTCGGCGCCAGCGGTCTGGCCAATGCCTACAAGACCGCCGCCCGCGACGCCATCGACCACGCCACCATCGTCGAGAAAACCATCGACTACCGCTACCGCCTCTCGTTCCGCTACGAGACCATGAACGACGTGATGCGCATACTGAAGGACTACGACCTCAAGCCCGAGAACCAGCAGTACGACCTCGACTGCTCGCTCGAGGTGGGCATCCGCCAGTCGCTCTCGGTGCGCTTCTACGACGCCGTGGCCAACCTCCGGACCGTGAAGATAGAAGTGGTTTAGAGCCATTCTTCATTTTTCATTTTTCATTCTTCATTTTTTTCGTATCTTTGCAGTTTCAAATTCGACATAAGAAATGAGTGAACTGCTTGACCAACTGAATGAACCTCAGCGCGAGGCGGCGGCATGCACCGACGGCCCCGTGATGATTATCGCCGGCGCCGGCAGCGGCAAGACCCGCACGCTGACCTACCGCATAGCCCACCTCATGGAGCTGGGCGTCGACCCCTTCCACATCCTGGCGCTGACCTTTACCAACAAGGCCGCCAATGAGATGAAGGAGCGCATCATCAAGCTCGTGGGCGGCGAGGGCCGCAACCTGTGGATGGGCACCTTCCACAGCATCTTCGCCCGTGTGCTGCGCGCCGAAGCCTCCAAGCTGGGCTATACCTCCAGCTTCACCATCTACGACACCGACGACTCCAAGGCCGCCATCAAGCAAATCGTCAAGCAGCTCAACCTCGACCCCAAGACCTACAAGCCCTCCTTCGTGCTCAACCGCATCTCCATGGCCAAGAGCAACCTCCTTTCGCCCAAGGACTACCAGGAGAACCCCGAAATCTACCAGACCGACATCGACTCCAAGCGCCCTGCCATCGGCCAGATCTACGTCATGTACGACCAACGCCTCCACAACAGCAACGCCATGGATTTCGACGACCTGCTCTTCAACATGAACATCCTCCTGCGCGACTTCCCCGACGTGCTGCTGAAATACCAGCAGCGCTTCCGGTACATCATGGTGGACGAGTACCAGGACACCAACTACGCGCAGTACCTCATCGTCAAGAAGCTCGCCGCCCGCAACCAGAACATCTGTGTCGTCGGCGACGACGCACAGAGCATCTACGCCTTCCGCGGGGCCAACATACAGAACATCTTTAACTTCAAGCGCGACTACCCCGACATGCACCTCTTCAAGCTAGAGCAGAACTACCGCTCCACGCAGAACATCGTCAACGCCGCCAACAGCATCATCAGCCGCAACCGCGACCAGATACAGAAGGAACTCTGGAGCGACAACGGCGTGGGCAGCCGCATACGCCTTATCCGCGCCGTCGACGAGAAGGACGAGGGCATGCGCGTGGCCGACTCCATCCAGAACTTCCGCCTCGGCGAGGACGCCGAATACCGCGACTTCGCCGTGCTCTACCGTCAGAACTCCCTCTCGCGCTCGGTCGAGGACGCGCTGCGCAAAATGAACATCCCCTACAAGATCTACCAGGGACTCTCGTTCTATGGCCGCCGCGAGGTGAAGGATGTCCTGGCCTACCTCCGCCTGGCCATCAACCCCCACGACGACGAAAGCCTCGTGCGCATCATCAACTATCCCACCCGAGGCATCGGCCAGACCACCATGGACAAAATCCGCGTGGCGGCGGCCGACAACGACATCAGCATCTGGACCGTGCTGGAGAACATCCAGTCCTTCGGCCTCCCCATCCAGAGCGGCGCCGTGCAGAAAATCACGGAGTTCGTCTACATGATCAAGCGCTTCGAGAGCCAGGTGCCCTCGGTCGACGCCTTCACCCTGGCCAAGCAGATAGTCTACGCCAGCGGCATCATCAAAGCCCTCCGCGAGGAGGACGACCCCGAAAGCGCCGAACGCATAGAGAACATCGACGAGCTCATGAACAGCGTCCAGGAGTTCTGCGAGGATGAACAGGAGATTCCCGAAGGACCGGAGGCTCAGGAGGCCCCGTCCAAGTCCTTCCGCACCCTCGACGAGTTCCTGCAGCAGGTGCTCCTCTACACCTCCGAGGACAAGGACAAAGACAAGGACGCCAACAAGGTCTCCCTGATGACCATCCACGCCGCCAAGGGCCTTGAGTTCCCCTACGTCTACGTCGTCGGCATGGAGGAGCAGCTCTTCCCCTCGTTCCTGGCCAGCAGCCGCGCTGAGCTGGAGGAGGAACGCCGCCTGTTCTACGTCGCCGTGACGCGCGCCGAGAAGCAGGTGACCCTCAGCTACGCCCAGACGCGCTTCAACAACGGCCAGCGCATGGGCGGCGAGGTGAGCCGTTTCGTGGAGGAGATAGACCCGCAGTACATCGAGATTCCCTCCGTGCGCCGCAGCATGCCCGAACCCGGCACCCTGCCGCGCGCCTTCTTCAACGCCGGCAAACCCGCGCCCGAACCGCAGGCCCGCTTCAAGAAGAAAGCCGCCCCCACCTATGTCAACCACGGCCCGGCGGTGGTCAACAGCCCAGCGGAAATCAACAGCATCATGCCCGGCATGAAGGTCAGCCACGAGAAATTCGGCATCGGCAAGGTGCTCGGCGTCGAGGGCGCCGGCGACTCCCGCAAGGCCACCGTCTTTTTCGAGGGCGTAGGCCAGAAGCAACTGATGCTCAAATTCGCCAAGCTCTCCGTGGTAGAGTGATGAAGAATGAAGAACGGAGAATGATGTGTTGGGGCGCGGGCTGCCAGCCCGCGAATAGAACGTGTGCCGCCAGCCTGCTCAGCCTATTCTTCATTCTTCTTTTTTCGTCCTTCACTCCCGCTCACGCCCAGACGGTGCACTTCTCGCACCCCGGCGGCTTCTACTCCGACACCTTCAGCCTCGCCCTCCAGCTGGCCTACGCCCCCGAGGGCGAACCCTTCACCATCCGCTACACTCTCAACGGCAACGCCCCCACCGAGTGCGACACCCCCTACACCGCCCCCATACCCCTCTCCGCGGCCTGCCTCCCGCGTTCCGCCCTCTTCCGTGTGCCCAACGTGCCGGAGGACCGCTGGTACGCGCCCGACAGCGTGGAGCGTATCATCGTCGTTCGCGCCGCAGCCTTCGACGCCGAGGGCTACCGCCGTTCGCCCGTCATCACGCACTCCTACCTCATCGACTCCCTCCTCCACCGCCGCATCGCGCTGCCCGTGGTGTCGCTCTGCGCCGACTCCCTCAGCCTCTTCGACGCCGACACCGGCCTCATGGCCCCCGGCTGGTACTTCGATCGCCGCTACGCCTACAGCACCGGCAACTACTTCCAGCGCGGCCGCCACTGGGAACGCCCCGCAGCCTTCGCCTACTACGCCCCCGACGGCGGCGCCACCGAGCAGGACTGCGGCCTGCGCGTCCACGGCAACAGCCAGCGCGTGCTGGTGCAGAAAGGCCTCTCGCTCTACGCCCGCCGCGAGTACGGCGACAACCGTTTCTCCTACCCCTTCTTCGGCCCCGACGGCCGCGCGGACTACCGCCGTCTGGTGTTGCGCCCTTGGAACACCTCCTGGAGCGGCGCCGGCATCGAGGACTGGCTCTGCCAGCACCTGGCCGACTCGCTGCGCTTCGACCACCTGGCCACGCGCCCCGTGGTGCTCTTCCTCAACGGCGAATACTGGGGCATCTACTTCCTCGAGGAGAAAGCCGACGAACACTACATAGAGGAACACCACGGCGTGGACAGCCGCCAGGTGGACCTCCTGGCCTACTGGGGCGACGAGGTGGAGAATGGCTCCGCCGAGCGCTGGAGAGCCTTCTACCAGTGGCTGGAGGCCGACGGCACCGACATGGGCCGCCTCAGCAACGAGGTGGACACCGGCGCCGTCATGGACTACATGCTGATGCAGATACTCATCCTCAACGACGACTGGCCTGTGAGCAACGTGCGCCAATGGGCCACCGACGGCACCCCCTGGCGCTGGATATTCTTCGACGCCGACGGCGCCCTGGCCTCTTTCCCCGACAACGCCGCCATCCTCGACTACATGACCTATTACTCTTCCCATTTGCACCCCTCCGCGAGGGGAACTGTCCGCAGGACTGAGGGGCCTTTTCAAATTCCCTCGTCGCACACCTCGCCGCAGTCCACGCTCCTCTTCCGCCGCCTCTTTGCCGACAGGGGCTTCCTCGAGGCCTCCATGCGCCGCCTGCGCGAGTTGGTGGCCACCCACTTCGACTACCGCCGCTCCGGCGCCCTGCTGCAGCAGGTGGTGAAAGAGGTGGAGAGCGAGGTACCCTACCAGATACGCCGCTTCGACAAGCCATCCTCCATGGTGCGCTGGCGCATGGCAGTGGAGGTGATAGACGAGTTTCTCCGCACCGAACCCGAGGCCATGGTGAACGAATATGCCCAGTACTTCGGCCTCGAACAGTCCCGGAGCGACCTCTGCACGGTGTACGACCGCTACGGCCAGCCCGTGGCCACGGGCCGCCTCCACGACCTCAAAGCCCAGCTCCCCAAGGGTGTCTACTATGTCCGCCGCGACGGCGACGACCCCCTGAAATGGACTGTGGACCAACCCCTAAAAACCAACCCTTAAAAACTTAACACTAAACACTATAAACTAAACACTGAATATGAGATTGGTTATTCAACGCGTAACCCAAGCCTCCGTCACCATCGGCGGCACCCTCAAGTCCGCCATCGGCCCCGGACTGCTGATCCTCGTGGGCATCTGCGACGAGGACAGCGACGACGACATCGAGTACCTCTGCCAGAAGGTGGTCAAGATGCGCATCTTCGACGACGCCGACGGCGTGATGAACCTGCCCGTCACCGACGTCGACGGCAGCGGCCTGCTGATCGTCAGCCAGTTCACCCTCATGGCCTCCACTCGCAAGGGCAACCGCCCCAGCTACATCCACGCCTCGCGGCCCGACATCGCTGTGCCCCTCTACGAGCGCTTCGTCGCCCGCCTGCAGGAGCTCTTCGGCCATCCCGTACAGACCGGCACTTTCGGCGCCGACATGCAGGTGGCTCTCGTCAACGACGGCCCCGTCACCATCATCATGGACTCCCACCGCCGCGAGGATTTCTAAAAAAAACAGAAGGCACCATCGCTGGTGCCTTCCGATGGGAGTGACGGTCGCTTAGGCAACGGGAACAGTGTCCACGTTGGCGTTCTTCACCTTGCCCCAACCCACGATGAACATGATGAAGGCAATGATGCCGATGATGGCGCCGATGATGTTGATGATGGGGATGATGCCCAGCACAGCGGCGATAATCTGCAGGATGGCGGTGGTGTAGAGGGTCTTCATGCCGTCGCGGCCGGGGAAGTTGGCGTCGTTGCGCAGGCGGCCGTAGGCCATGATGCACAGGATGAAGGCAATGAGGTTGAGGATGCCGCCGATGATGCCGCCGGCAACGGGAATCATCGAGCACAGGGCAGCCACGATGTTGAGGATGACGGCCGTGCGGATCTTCTTGATGTTGTCGGAAGTCTCGCCCTCAAACTCCTTGTGCAGGTCGCCCAGGCCGAGGAAATAGTACACATAGCCGATCACCGTCAGAATGGGCACCACATAGACATACCAGGTCGAGCCGCCCGACACGGCGGAGAGAATGGCAATGGCGGAAATGAATCCACCGATGATGCTCAGGATGGAGATGCAGAGAACACCATAATAAATTTTGGCGGTTGCTGCTTTGTAATTGTTTGCGTTCATAGTGTTTTTCCCCGGTTGTCGCATTGGGCCGTCGGTTTTAAA
>DGTB01000159.1 GCA_002394185.1 Bacteroidales bacterium UBA4347
CGCCCATCATCCAGTAGTAGTTCATTTTCACCGTGTAGCTGTCGGTCTGCTGGCCATTGATGTAGATGGCGCCGTTCTTCACTTCCAAGGTGTTGCCCTCGTAGGCCGTAATGACACGCTGGTAGAGCGGCAGGTTGTCCAGCGTCAGCTTTAACGTTTCGCCGGCAGCAGGTATATGGATGGGTCCATAGTTGTCGACACTCCAGTAGAATCCAGGGGCATTGGGGAACAGCATCTCAGATGAGTCGACGGGGTAATCCGTAGGCACGACGGACACGACCACCGACTTGGCCTTCACCTTACCCAGCAGTTCACTGCTCAGCGGCAACTGAAGCATTATGTTGCCCTGGGCGTCATAGCCACGGAAGGAGGTCTCGATGTCGCTTTGGCTGATGCCGCATTCGGTCAGCACCTTCTCCGGATTGAAGCCTGCGGCAATCAGCACGTCGTAGTCGAACTGCGCATCTTGCGGCATTTCCACCTGCTGACCGTTGATATGCACTATCTTATTAATAATCTGAAGGTCTTCACCCGGCAAACCCATGCAGCGCTTGATGTAGTTCTCGCGCTTGTCGATGGGGCGAACCTTCACCTTGCCCAAGGGACCCAGCTGCGGATGGTAGGCATTGCCACTGAGCACCGCCTCGCGGCCAAACTGCTGCACAGCCTCGTAGTAGGTGTATTTGCCTTCGGGGAAGTTTCCCAAAATAGTGTCGCCTGCAGGGAAATTGAACACCACCGCGTCGAAACGCTTCACATGGGTATACCCCGGGAAACGGTGGTAGGGCAACTGCGGCCAGTCGAGATATGAATCAGCCTTTGTGCCGACAATCGTGTTGTGCATCAGCGGCAGCGCCAACGGTGTCATTATCACCCTCGGACCATAGGCCATTTTGCTCACCAGCAGGTGGTCGCCCACCAGCAGGCTCTTCTCCATGCTCGACGAGGGGATGGAAAACAACTCGAAAACAAAGCCGCGGATAAGGATGGCTGCTATCAGAGCGAAGACGATGGCCTCCGTCCAGTCGCGGGCCTCGCTGATCTTTTCCGGCGGATTCGTCTTGGGGTTATGGAAGTTCATCACCCAGCCACGGCCTTCCGTCACATCACATCTTCCTTCCTGTTGCGCAACAGTGTCCACGGAGGTTCCACCAGCCTTGTTTTCCACAGGCAGTGTGCTCTCAATCCTTTTGCCAGGAGTCATACCCAATATAGGCAAATAGAAACACGGCAGCAACACTCCAAAGGTCTGTTCCCAGAAATTCGTCCGGCGGAAGCACCGCGCCGTCTCCACCACCAACAGCAGAAACGTGAAGATATTCACTCCGGGGATAACAAATCCCACATACCACTTCCAGTCCTTGTTGCACAGCCGGACCCACTCCACTATGTTCCACACCGGCACCACAGCCTTCCACGGCGCCACACCGGCCTTCTTGAATATGAACCAAAGTCCCAATATGGTCCCTACAAAATAGATTATCAACAAGATGTTGTATATCATATTATCAATTTTTTTTACTGTTATCTATTGTCTGTTACATCCAACCGAGGACGCAACCTCTATCAATCTATTTTTTTCTTTGTCCCAGTTCAAATCTTTTCTCGCATCTGCAAAACGATTGCGACGTTCTTCAGCATCAAGGTGCTGCCAGTAGTCGAGCAATCGCCTTACTGCTTCCACCAATGCACGTGGACCAGGGTTTTCCATCAACTCACCCACGCCATAAGTCTTTATGACGCGCGCCGTCTCCGGCATGTTGCTTGCCACCATGGGCACCCCAGCAGCCACAAAGTCACCCACACGGTTGGGGAGCGTCAAGTGATAGCTCAACCCTCTGTCCTCAAGCATCAGCAGCCCAACATCGGCCCGGGGTGTCAAGCGGTTCAGCTCATCAGGCTCCAGGCGGCCAAGGAACTCCACACGGTCTGCCCACGGCTTGGAGCCTGCATAGTGGCGCATCTCATCAATCAAGTCTCCCCCTCCGGCCACAACCAGTCGGCACTCGGGCAACATCTCCAGCGCATCAATGGCCCAATCCACTCCCCTACCCTCGTTCACGGCTCCCTGGTAGAGCAATAGCGGATGCTCATCAGTCTTTCCTTTCGGAAAACTCTCCGAATCACAAGGGCGGACATTCCTCACCACCGTCATCCTCACCCCGTTATGGTCTGCATAATAGTCAGCAAAACTTTGGCATACTGTCATCAGCCTCGTACACTTGGGCATCAATATCCGGTTGATCAACTTCCATGCCATCTTCACCAACGGGCGCCCCACCACTTCCGGCAGCTCGGGGAAAATCTCGTGTGCATCCATCACCAACGGGCAATGCAATTTCCTCGCCGCCCACCATCCACCAACCAGTGTATCGCTGTCGTTCACCCACACCACATCTGGCTTCTCCGCCACCAGCACCTTGGCAAGCCTGAGGTTGAACTCAGCGTAGAAACGTGGACCTCTGACATGCTTCAGCACCATACGTTCCGTTCGGTAAGGACGCTGCACCTCTGCACTTTGGGGCAAACGACGACCTACAAGCAACACCTCGTAGCCCGCCTTCTGTAGTTCCCTGCAATGACGGTCAACACGCTGGTCGGTCACCAAATCATTGATCACCGCCATCGCAATCTTCATCCTATCTCCACTAATACTCAACCCTTTATCCCTATTTCTTAACTCTTAATTCTTAATTCTTAACTCCTTTAATAACGCAATTCAAAAACTTTTCGTATCTTTGCACCGGATTTTTTATCAACAACCTGTGGAAAATGAAAAAACGTAAAATACGCCCCTCCCTTTTCATGCCTCTATGCCTCTGGGGCACTATATCCCTATTTCCCGCTTGCTCCACCACCCAGTCGTCCAACCATTCTACCACTTTGCCAATCCCTGAGCTCGACAAAGAGTCAGTGTGGCAGCTCGTCGAGATGGCCGGTCGGTCCTTACCTTCCGACGCGGGCCCCATCACACTCCAGTTCAACCCCGAGGCCGGCACCCTCCGCGGACAATCCTCCTGCAACACCTACTCCGCCGACTACACCCTCTCCCCCACAACCTACTCTTACACAGGGTCCCTCAACAGTTCCGCCACACTCAAACTCTCCAACCATTCACACACCGACATCCAGTGCGCCGAGGCCCAGATGAACACCGAGCAACGCTACCTCGCCCTCCTTGCCAAATGCAACCATCTTAGCATCAACGATACCAAATGGACCCTCACCCTCTCCAACAAGGGCCGCACCCCCCTCGTCTTCTCTCTCCAATAATAACTCTTAACTGACAATGAAACTCTCCTATAAATACCACACCTTCCGCCTCCCCCTCTGGCTCCTGCGCTTCCTGAAGCGCCACACCGTCTATGTCCGCGCCGCCGGCGGCATCGTCACCGCTCCCGACGGCGACATGCTCCTCATCCAGCGCAACGGCCGCTGGGACCTCGCCAAGGGAAAAGTCGAATCCGGCGAAACCCTCCTCCAGGCCGCCCTCCGCGAAGTCCAGGAAGAAACCGGCATCCCCTGTCACCCACTTCCCCTTTCCGCCTCCCGGCCTCTCAAAACCTACCACCTCTTCCGCGCCCCCAAGGTCTGGTACTCCGGTCCCAATCCCCCGGCCCGCCGCTGGCATCTCAAGCAGACCTCCTGGTTCCCCATGACGGCGGAGAAACAGCCCGTCAACCCCCAGCAGGAGGAGGGCATCACCGGCGGCCAGTGGGTCACCCCCTCCGAGTGGCACCGCCGCCTCCAGACCTCCTACGGCACCCTCCGCACCCTGAGCAACAAACTCTTAACCCATAACTCTTAACTCACAACTCCCATGGAACGTCTCTCGCAGATAGCCCTCACTCTCACCCCCGGACTCGGCAACACCTCCATCCGGCGCCTCGTCGACCTCTACCCCGACGACGACCCCTTCTCCCTGCCCGCCTCCGAGCTCAAGACCGTCTTTGCCAACCATCCCACCATCCTCGGCCACATCCAGGGCAAGACCGCCTTTCCCCGTGCCGAGCAGGAAATGGCCTTCTGCGAGAAGAATGGCATCCGCCCCCTCTTCTTCACCTCCCCCGACTACCCCGAGCGGCTCAACCGCGCCGAGACCGAGGACTGCCCTGCCCTGCTCTACGTCATGGGCACCGCCAACCTCAACCCCGACCGTTCCGTTGCCATCGTCGGCACCCGCCGCGCCACCCCGCAGGGCCGCGACAACACCGACCGCCTCGTCGGCCAGCTCACAGCCTACCATACCCCTATCGTCAGCGGCCTGGCCTACGGCATCGACACCGCCGCCCACACCGCCGCCCTCGACCACTCCCTGCCCACCGTCGCCGTCCTCGGCCACGGCCTGGACCGTATCTATCCCGCCGAGAACCGCCCCCTGGCCAAGCGCATCCTCGAAGCCTCCGGCGCCCTCGTCACCGAATACCCCTCCGGCACCGCCATCAATCCCCGCTACTTCCCTGCGCGCAACCGCATCATTGCCGCCCTCGGCGACGCCACTGTCGTCGTCGAAGCCTCCGAGAAAGGCGGCGCCCTCATCACCGCCGCCATCGCCGCCAGCTACCACCGCGACGTCTTCGCCCTCCCCGGACGCCTCTCCGACACCTACTCCCGCGGCACCATCAACCTCATTGCCACCAACCGTGCCCTCCTGGCACGCAATGCCGACGACATAGCCTTCCAGCTCGGCTGGCCCCTCGTGGGCCAACAGGCCACCCTCGAAGGCCTGAAGGAGACACCGCGCCTCTCGCCCGACGAACAGAAGATTGCCGACGCCCTGCGCAACGCCGACCATCTCACCCTCGACGAAATCGCCCGCACCACCTCCTTCTCCCTCCCCCGCGCCGCCGGCATCCTCTTCAACATGGAAATGGCCAAGCAGGTACGCACCCTGCCCGGCCATCTCTATCAGCTGATCGACAAGTAAAAAAAATCATCCGGGCTGTTCGCCCGCCAGCTGGTAAAAGGCCACGGCGGCGGCAGCGGCCACATTGAGCGAGTCCACGCCACGCTGCATGGGTATCTTGGCCACGTAGTCGCACCCTTGCAACACACTGTCGCTCAGCCCATCGCCCTCGGTACCCATAATGATGGCCAGCCGCTCGGGCTCGCGCAGCACCGGGTCGCCGATGCCAACGGAACGGTCCGTCAAGGCCATGGCCACGGTCTTGAAGCCGCACTCCCGCAGCTGGCCGTAGTGGTCCAGCCACGTCCACGGCACCTGGAACACCGTGCCCATGCTCACACGGCAGGCGCGGCGGTTCAGCGGGTCGCAGCAGGTGCGCGTCAGCAGCACGGCATCCATGCCCAGCGCCGCCGCGGCACGGAAGATGGCCCCGATATTCTCCGAGTTCACCACGCTGTCTATCACCGCCACACGGCGTTTGCGGCCGCCACACTCGCCCCCGACCACTTCCTCCACACTCGGCATCCGCGCCGGACGGCGCATGGCACACAGCACGCCGCGCGTCAGCGCATAGCCTGTCAAACCGGCCAGCACTTCGCGGTCGGCCGTATACACCGGCACCTCCGCGATGTCCCCCTCCCCGAGGGGGGCTGTCGGCAGTACCGAAGGGGCGTTCCGTTCGCCGCACTCCTCCAGCATCCCGCGCACCTGCGTATCAATATATTTACGCTCGCACAAAAAGGATATCGGACGCATGCCTGCAGCCAGCGCCACACGGATCACCTTCTCGCTCTCAACAATGAAAACGCCCTTCTCCGGCTCCAGCCTGTTGCGCAGCTGCGCTTCTGTAAGGTGCGCATACACAGCCACCTCCGGCACTTCAAGACTATCTATCTCTATTACTTTCATGCCTGCAAAGATACGCAAAAAATCCCACACAGCACACCACACACTCCAATTCCCCACCCAAACCCCACCTCATAGGCCCCAAATACGGCCGTTCTTATATTGTTTACATATTGTTCTTATATTGTTC
>DGTB01000214.1 GCA_002394185.1 Bacteroidales bacterium UBA4347
GGGTGCCGATGGGGAAGTGGGTGCAATAGTAAGTGGCGGAGTCACCCTCGCGGGTGGCGTCGATACGGAGTCCGGCAGGACCGTCGGCCAGTACGATGGCCGGGATGCCGAGCGAGTCGAGGGGATAGGTGGTACCAGCGGCGCCAGGCACGAGGTTCTTCGTGGCGCCGATCACGGCCTCGTCGCCAGAGAAGCCCTGCATACCCGTACCGATGACGAAGTGGGCCTTGTCTTCGAGCGACAGCCGGCTCATCACCTCCTCCTTGTTGATCACGCTTTTCGTCACACTCTTGTCTGTGGCAGTACAGGCCGCCATCAGAGCGGCAGTTGCCAATACGCATAGATAGGTTTTTTTCATACTCTTCTCATATTTATAGTTCGAGATGGTGCAAAGTTAGTGCATTTTGTCCATATGACCAAAGAAAAAGGAGAAAAATCTGTGTAATCTGTGGCTTTTTTATTACCTTTGCAGCAGAACTATAAAGTAACTGCACAATGAAGATATTCGCTATCGGCATGAACTATGCCGCACACAACCAGGAGCTGCACGGTACGCTGAAGCGGCCCGACGAGCCTGTGATCTTCACCAAGGCCGACTCGGCGATACTCAACCAGGGCAAGCCCTTCTTCATCCCCGACCACCTGGGGCGCATCGACTACGAGACGGAGGTGGTGGTGCGCATCTGCCGCTTAGGGAAGAGCATCCCCCAGCGCTTTGCCCACCGCTACTACGATGCCCTCACGCTGGGTATCGACTTCACGGCGCGCGACCTGCAGCGGAAGGCCTCTGAGGCCGGTCAGCCCTGGACCATCTGCAAGGGCTTCGACGGCTCGGCCGCCATCGGCGAGTGGATCCCCAAGGAGAAGCTGCTGAAGGACCCCGAGGCCGTCTGCGAGGCCTCAGGCCTGCAGGCGCTCCACTTCCACCTCGACATCCAGACGGCTGAAGACCGCGAGCACGACCGTCCGGGGCGCACGGTGCAGGAGGGCTGCACCAGCGACATGCTCTATACCATCGACGAGATCATCGCCTACATCTCGCAGTTCTTCACGCTGAAGACGGGCGACCTGCTCTATACCGGCACGCCTGCCGGCGTGGGACCCGTTCATATCGGCGACCGCCTCGAGGGGTGGCTTGAGGGCCGCAAGGTGCTGGCATTTAACTGTAAGTAATTTCGAGGAAGGAGTGAGCGATGAGGGTGTTCGGAGTGTTTAGGGTGAAGCCGGAGGAGCGCATGCAGGCAGCGGTGGCGCTGATGGTCATCGTGGCGCTGAACGCCCTGTTTATCTGGCGCCTCCACGAGCTGTTCCTCCAGCCCGGCTTCGGACCTTACTGGAAGGCCTTCGAGCACGAGCTGCATCTCTCGGGCTACGACCCGTACACCTACCTGACGGTGACAGACTGGGACGTGGTCTACGAGCCCCACCGCCATCCCCTCTTAGCCTTCCTGATATGGCCGCTGTGGCTGTTGAACCAAGGGCTGACGTGGCTCACGGGGGTGAACTGTGTACAGTACGTGGTGGCCCTGCCCGTCATCTTCTGCTCGTTCTACTCCTATATCTTCCTCTACCGCATCCATCGCGAGGTGGTGGGTCTGCGCCGCGACGATGCCACGCTGCTCACCATCTGCGGCTTCGCGATGGCCTACCTGCTGCTGTCTGTCATCGTCCCCGACCACTTTACCGTGTCGATGTTCCTCCTGCTGCTCATGCTCTATCTCTCTGGCATCTGCATCAGGCGACGGCGCGAGCTGCGCTGGTGGCAGTCGGCCCTGCTCTTCACCCTCACCGCCGGCATCACCCTCAGCAACGGTGTCAAGGTGTTCCTTGCCACCCTCTTTGTCAGTCTCAAGCCGCGCCTCTTACCCCTTGCCAAAGCCTTCATCGTGCCCGCCGCCCTGCTGTGGGGTGTGGCCGTATGGCAGCACCATGCGTTTGTAGAGCCGCGCGAACAGGCCCGCGAGGCAGTGAAGCAGCGCAAGGCCGAGGCGGTGAAGGCACAGGTGGCACGGATGACCCCCGACCAGCGGGCACACTTCAAGGCGAAGCAGGCGCGCCGCGAGGCAGTGCTGCGCCGCCAGGCCGCCAAGACGGGCAAGCCCATGGACGATCATGGCTATCTCCGCTGGACAGACATCACCACCTCGCGCTGGCAGACGGTCTACGAGAACCTCTTTGGCGAGGCTATGCAGTTCCATCGTCAGCACTTCCTCGAGGACACCCTCGTGGGGCGCCCTGTGTTTGTGCCTTATCTCTCTGTGTTCAGCTACGTCGTCGAGGCACTGGTGGTGGTGCTCGCTCTGTTAGGGGTGTGGGCCGGCCGGCGGAGCAGGTTCCTGTGGCTCTGTCTGTCGTGTCTGGCCTTCGACATGGTGCTCCACCTGGTATTAGGCTTCGGCATCAACGAGGTGTTTATCATGGCGCCCCACTTCCTGTTCGTGCTGCCCATCGCCATGGGCTATCTGGTACGGGGGCACGGGGGTTCGAGGGCACGGGGCCACCTTGTGCGCCTCCTCATCACGGCCCTGACGGCCTATATGCTCACCTACAACGGCATCCTGCTCACCCATTTCCTCCTCTCTCCCATCAACGCCACACTCTGAAGCGTCCCGCACCGTTATTGACTATGAGTGCCTGAATCGGCCCGTCCACTTGCTCAGACGGCGCCCCACCGACTGGGCGATATGGCGGAACTGTCCATAGCGCAGGTTGAGCCATAGCTCCTCGAGCGAGTTCCCGATCTTGATCCAGGGATGGTTCCAGACGTTGGCGCGATAGAGGCGGTCCAGATAGGCCCTGTTCTCTGCAACGCCGTCAGGATGGACGAGCGGGAAGTCCAGCTCGTGGCGGCCCATGGTGAACATCCGCCGGATGCGGTGGGGGGTGGTCTTCAGTTCGGCCGAGAAATGGGTGGAGTCGCCCGTGAGCCCGATGTTGTTGATCTGGTTCTCGCGGGGCATGATGGCGAGGCTGTCGTGCAGCAGCATGTCGGCCCAGTAGATGGTCTCGAAATATTCCTTTCCGCTCTTGCTGTGGTCGCTGAACATGCGCAGCATGTCTTT
>DGTB01000031.1:0-7831 GCA_002394185.1 Bacteroidales bacterium UBA4347
GGTGCCGCCCATGTCCACCTCTTTCCCCGTGGCCATGTCAAAGATCGTGAGGTCCACGGTGGAGCCGCGGGTGTGGCCGCTCTTCTCCATGATGTACTCCTGTTCAAAGAGGACACTCTTGTCGAGGTCGGGGTAGAAATAGGGTTTCATGGCGGTGTCGGCCAGATCGGCAGCCCAACGCACAAAGTGGTCGACGGCACGCTGGGGACGGTAGGCATCGTAGATTTTGAGTCGGTAGCCTTGGGCCATGAGGTCGTCGCTGACAGCACGAAGGCTGTCGGCTGCCTGACGGGTGAGCAGGGCTGTGGGCTGGAGGTAGCCGTCGATGCGGGCGCCAACGAAGTTGTAGGTACCGAAGTAGCGTATTTCAAGGATGGCGTCGGGTACAGCGTCGGTGAGGGTGACAAAGGACTTGCTGTCGTCGGTAGGGCTGAGGGTTTTGTTCTCATCTTTCGAGCAGCACGAGAAGAATGTGACCACAACAGCCAAAAACAATAGGATCTTTTTCATATTTCTTTATCTTTTTTACGGAAATGAAATGCAAAAGTACGTATTTTTTACGACATGGCAAAAAAATAATAAAATAGGGTCGCGGAAAGCGCAACACAAGACTTTCCGCGACCCTGGCAAAAGAGGATGGATCAGTCGTTCTCCATCATCTGGTAAAGACGCACGGAGCCGTCGATTTCCTTTTCCTTGGCTTCGTTTCCGTATTTGTCGACATCGAAGACATTCTTCGGGGAGCGCGTGATGCTCAGAGGGCCGCCGACGCAGCCGCCGTCGCAGGCCATGCCCTCGAAGAAGTTGGCCGTGGCCTTTTTGGCACGCAGCAGCATGAGGTGCTGGCGGCACTGGTCGATGCCGTTCATGGACACGGGCTTCACGCCGGTGACGCCCATCGTTTCGGCCACATGGGCCACGCCCTGGGCCACGCCGCCGCTCTTGGCGAAGATGCGTCCGTAGTAGGAGGCGTTGTCGAGGGTGGAGTCCTCGCACTGGGTGGTGTCGATGCCGCGGGCATCAACGAAGGCCTGCAGCTCCTCGAAACTCATCACACTGTCGATCATGCCGTGGGTCTTCTCGAGCGTATACTCGAACTTCTTGGCGGCACAGGGGCCGATGAAGACCACGCGGGCCGTGGGGTCGCTGTGCTTGATGAGGCGCGCGGCCATCACCATGGGCGACACCGAGGAGGAAATGGCGTCCTTCAGTTCGGGGAAGTTGTTCTCCACGAAACGCACAAAGGCAGGGCAGCAGGAAGTGGTCATGACGGGATTGTCGCTCTCGGCGGCTTTCTCCTTGAACTCGCGGGCCTCGTTGTAGAGGGTGATGTCGGCACCGATGGCAGCCTCGACGACCTGGTGGAAACCCAGTTTCTTGATGGCGGTAACCACCTGGCTGATGCGTCCGAAACGGCACTGGCTGACGATGGCCGGGGCGATGACGGCGTAGACCTTGTAGCGAGTGTTGTTCTCGGATTCCTTTAGCAACTTGATGATGTCGAGCACGAAGCTCTTGTCGCTGATGGCACCGAAGGGGCAGCTCACCACGCAGGCACCGCAGGAGATGCACTTCGAGTTGTCGATTTCGGCCTTGTCCTCGTCGTTAATGCTGATGGCCTTCACCTTGCAGCTCTTGATGCAGGGGCGTTTCTGGGCGATGATGGCGCTGTAGGGACAGGCCTGGGCGCACTTGCCACACTCAATGCACTTGGACTTGTCGATGGTGCAGCGGTGGTTGACGATAGTGATGGCACCCTTGGGGCACACCTCCTTGCAGGAATGCATCAGGCAGCCGCGGCATACGTCGGTGACCATCATGCCGCCGGCGGGGCACTCGTCGCAGGCCTCGTAGAGCACCTCGATGACGTTGGGGTTCTCCTTGTTGCCTCCCATGGCCATGTGGACACGGTCCATGAGCACGGCACGCTCTTTGTGGATGCAGCAGCGGGTTTCGGCCTTGGGGCCGGGGGCGATGGTGCGCGGAATGGAGTAGACATTCTCCAGGCCACCTTCGTAGGCACGGCGGATGACCTCGCGCAGCACTCGGTATTTAATCCATTGTACGTTGGTATCGAAAACTTTCTGTTCCATTGTTCTTTAATCGTAGTTCACAGTTACCTCCTTGCCCATGCGGCGCAGGTTGTCGGCCAGGCGCTCGACGAGCTTGAGTTTCATGGTAATATCGATGTCCAGGCCTTGATGGGCGGCATTGACGTTCTGTCCGACGAAGAAGACCACATGGGTGGCCTCTTCGAAGATGATGTTGGCCAGCAGCGAGCCGCCGTCCTTCTTGGAGTAGGTCTTGGGAGTAAGGTCTTTGACGGAGACATACTTCTCCGAGAGGGTCAACAGGCGGCGCAGGGTGATGACGCCCTCAGTGACGAGGTCGATGCCGTCGATGAATCCGATGGGCGGTACCTCCTTGTCGGGGAAATCGAAACTTGTTTTCAGCTGACGACCCATGCAACGGGCCACCACCTGGCTCGTGGTGCCTCCGCAGACGATGCGCTTGTCGGCACCGTCGAGGAAGCGTTTCACATAGACCTCGTCCTTCTCCTTGTCCACCGGCGGGCCGACCATGATGTGCACCTCGGTGCGCGGGCACACGCGGATGGCAGCCACGGTGGTGTCGTCGCCTGGACGGTCGAGGTAGAGGTCGTTGCAGGCCGAGGCCAACAAACATGCCGCGGCGCGGGCCGACATGTGGGGATTGATGTTCGAGTCCAGATGTTCCATAATCTCTTTGCGTTGCCATCCGAAGTTGAGCATCTGTCCGATGCCGGCATGGATGGTGCCGTCGCTCATGACAAAGACCATGTCGCCCTCGTCCAGCTCCAGCTGGGTATGGAACACCTGCTTGCCGCAGATGTTCATCTCCTCGCGGGGGAAGTCGCAGGTGTGGCCGCGGTGGTACCAGATGGCCTCGGGATTGTCGAATTCGAAAAGGTGTCCCCTACCCTGGTTGTCCACGTGGATGACCGAGAAGGTGCTGTAGGCCACGCCGCGCTCTTTGCAGACCGGAAGGGTCTGGATGATGGTCTCGACGCAGTCCTCCATGTCGGCACCTCCGGCAACCATGGTGCAGAGAATCTTGCTCGTCAGGGTGGAGAGGATGTTGGCTTTGACGCCACTGCCCAGACCGTCGGCCAGCACCACGGTGGTCCAGCCGTCGGCCACGCTCATCTCCACGTTGTCGCCGCAGAGTTCCTCGCCATAGTGGTTCAGCGAGGTGTATCCGTATTCAATGCATAGTTCTTTCATTGCTCAATCCCCTCACACTTTCTTCGCCGTCTTCCAGTCGGTGGGGCGGCCGTCCTCGTTTATGTCCATCTTGCCGTCGGCAAGGGTCTTCTTCAGCTTGAGCAGGGCCACTTTGGTCTCCGCCGTGGTCTCGCCGAGGAGCGAGGCAATCTCCTGCGCCACACGCATCTGCTTCATGATGAGTTCGTCGGTGGTGCTGATGGTGTCCATCTTCACCTTGTCGAGCTTCTTGTCGTAGTTCACCTCGTCGCTGATGTCCTTCATCAGGCCGAAGAGCAGCCCCTGCTCGCCGAGCCAACTGACGGTCAGCGAAATATAGCGATCGGTAGAGCTGATGTGCAGGCAGCGGTTCTCGGTGCGGCGATGCTGGTTGTAGGCGTTGTAGAACTCCAGCGGGGGGAAGTACTGCGCCACGGCGCGGCCCACATTGTCCTCCGGGCGGCCGGCCATGCCGAGCAGCTTCATGGCGGTGGCATTGCAGTCCACAATGTTCATGTCGCCGTCGACGATGATGACACCCTCGGGCGAGTTGCGCACAATGTCCACGGCCAGGCTCTCGGCGCGTTTGCGCATGTAGGGCAGGCAGATGTCGATGTCGGCATAGCCGTTGACCACAGCCCAGGCCTTCTCGCGGCAGCTGCTGTAGCCGCAGGCGCCACAGTTGAGCTCGTCCTCCTTGGCGTACTTGCCCGTGCGGTGGAGCACTTCCTCGATTTCCTTCTCCGAAACCGGACGGCTCTTGGCCCGCAGGCGCGGATGGGCGTAGGCCAGGCTCACGCCCGCATCGGGGGCGGGGCGCATGGGATGCGTAGCCTTGTCGTGGGCCACATAGGCGTCAATGTCGGCCTCGGCCTTCATCATGCCGCCGGGACGGGCAATCGACTTGGGGCCGTTGATGCAGCCGCCGGGACAGGTGTTCATCTCGATGAAGACATGGTCGAGGCTCTCGATGTTTTCCAACACGTCGGTCAGGCGGTCGATGCCGTCCACGGCCATATAGGTATAGCCCTCGGGCAGGACGTCGAAGGAGCGGATGATGCCGCGCGTGACGGGGAAGGCCTTGGCCAGGTTCACGCCGCCGCCGTCGCCGGCAATGGCCAGGCGGTTGATGGAGCCGAGGTCGATATTGTTCTCCTCGAAGAGCGCAAGCAGTTCGTCGAAGGTCAGCACCCCGTCGATGCCGTGCTCGTCGGCCTCGCGTTTCTTGGCCAGGCAGGGGCCCACGAAGACCACCTTCAGCTCCGGGTCGTTCTTGCGCAGCATCTTGGCGTGGGCCGTCATGGGGGAGTCGACGGGCGCCAGGAAGGGCAACGCCTTGGGGTAGTACATCTGGATGAGGCGGCAGGCGGCAGGGCAGGCGGAGGTGATGAAGTTGCGCATCTCGCCCTTGGCAAGCACGCGCTTGTACTCCTCCACCACGGCCTGGGCGCCCAGGGCGGTCTCCTCGACCACCGAGAAGCCCAGCTTGGCCATCGCTATGCGCACCATCTGGAAGTCGTCGACCCCCAGACTGCTCACAAACGACGGCGCCACCGAGGCGGCCACATGGCCCTCACGCAGCAGAGCGCGCACCTTGTCCAGCCCGCTCACAGCCACCTTGGCCTCCTGCGGGCAGGCCAGGGTGCAGTGGCCACAGAGGATGCAGTGCTCCTCAATGACGCTGGCATGATGTCCTTTGATTTCGATGGCCTTCACGGGACACTCGCGAAGACAACGGTAGCAATCCTTGCATTGGACAATGCGAGATTCGATATAGTTAGCCATAGATTTTGTCCCAAAAGTGTTTTAGGGTTAAGTGTTGTTGTTGTTTAATTGAGCTTCAACGAGGGGTACACCTCCGTGGCAAACAGCTGCTCGGCATTCTCGGCATTCACGCTGTGCAGGATGAAACCACCCTCCGTCTTCTCCACCTGGGGACCGCCGGCGGCGGGCTGCACACCGTCGCAGTCGACGGTGACACCCTTGGCGCAATGGCCCAGGCAGAAACTCGCCTGAAGATCCACAAGGTCTTCTACGTCATACTTCTTCAGTACACGCTTCATTTCTTCTATCACGGCATAACTTCCTTTCAGATGGCAGGAGCTGCCGACACATACTTTAATCGCAGTCATCTCTATTTTTATTTTATATCTCGTTTTGTTACCAGTTCATAAAATGTAAAAAAACGGCGCCATGGTCCTGATTGCCACGGAAGAATGAGACATTGAAGCGTGTGGGTAGATGATGAAGTGTGCCGCCGGGGCGGCAGGGAGTTCTTTCATTCCGTGGCAAAAATCAGGAAGGCAATGGCACTTTAGTGTTTTTTCTTCAAAAAAAGGCAGCGAAACACCATGAAGAAACACTTTGATTAAACGTTTACCGTTTTTTTTGCTCGCTGCCCGTCAATAATATTCAATTAATCCTTAAACGTTTTCTTGCTCTACTCTTTTTTCAAAGCACTCTCTTTCTTTTTTTGACGACGCAAAAGTACAAAATAAAATCATTCCACCAAATAAAACTTTCTTCCATTCATACAAGTGCCAGATTACCAGATAGAAAAATTTTCATGTTTCGATACATACGTATCGATTTTATTCAGTTTTTCGCGAAGAATTTATCTATTTAAGCCCTTTTGTCCAGCTTGCAGAACACACAATTCAGACGAAGGTCAAAGAGACTCCATTTTGCATTTTTACCTCTATCAAGCCCCTGTTTTCACCCTATCAAGTCCTACCGTGGTAGGAGTTGGTAAGGAGTTGATAAGGACTTGGTAAGGGGATGGTAAGGGCATCGTGCATAGGCGATCACTGTCGTTCACAGTGTTTTACGTGTAGAAATTGCCGGCGGCATGCCGGAGGAGCATTTAGAATTCGGTGATCAGAAGGTGGCGGAACACACGGACAAAGTCCCAACCGTCGTGCAAGAGGAAGGCGAGGTAGACCAGACGGTCGGAGGGGCAGCAGACGTAGTAGTAGTTGTCGCCGTCGCCCTCCAGCCCGTCGATGGTGAAGCCTTCCATCGATTTCTTCGGATCGGACTTGGCACGCTTCGGGTCGCGCTCGGGCAGGTCATTATGTATCAACGGTGTCGTCAGCGTGCCGTCGAGTCTCGCCTTCGTGGGGGTCCAGGGCATGGCCTTCATCTCTTTGCGGAGGGCTTTGTAGGTGGCGCTGTCCTCGACCTGCAGGAGGGTGACGCAGGCGGTGTCGCCCTCGGCCAGCGGGTAGCGTTCCACACAGTAGGCTTTCACGCCGGGACGGTTGGCGAAGTGCTTGTAGAGTCCCGTTTGGGCTTGCAAATTGGAGATTGTGAATTGCAGATTGAGGATTACTGCAATGAAGAGGGTTGTGCGTTTCATGACTGTTGTATTTGTTTGATATGGTTGATATTGTTTCCGATGAGGGCCATCACGTCGTCGGGGTTGCACTGGCTGTTGCAGTAGATGCCCGGAGCGGGGGTGGAGGCCTGGGCTTCGTTGCTGCGGGGCAGGAACACTATGAGCAGCACGGCGGCCACCGCTGCGGCGGGCAGGGCAAAGCGGCCCACTTTTCGCAGGCTGGTGGCCCCAGCTGTTCCCCTTTCCAAGGGGAGCTGTCCGAAGGACTGAGGGGTTTCCCCACTCTCTGCTCTCCGCCGGAGGGCGTTCTCTTCGTGGATGGATTCTATCAGATGGTCTATATTCATATCTCGTTCATTTTTTTCAGTTTCTCTTTGGCGCGACCTATGCGTGTGGTGACGTTGGTCTGGCTCAGGCCGAGCATCTGCCCTATCTCGGCCGAGGAGAAGCCGTCGAGGTAGAGCCGCAGCAGCCGCTGGTCGGCCAAGGGGAGCCGCGCCATCATGGCCCGCAGGTGTGCTGCCTGTTCGCGGAGGGCGTCGTCGTCGGGCAGGTCGAAGGCCTCGAGGGGCACTGTCGACACCTGTCGCCCCTGGTGGCGACGCCAGCTGATGGCGGTGTTCAGCGCCACGCGGTAGAGCCAGGTGATGGGCCGATGGTCGGGCCGGTAGCTCTTCCACCCCTGCCAGAGGTGCAGCAGGATGTCCTGCCGCAGGTCCTCGCGGTCCTCCTTGACGGAACAGAACGAGCGGCACACGCGCTCGATGGCTGCCGTGTGTCGCTCGATAAGTTCTATGAAGGGGTGTTCGTCCATTGCCGTTGTTGTTTCTACACCCTTATTAAACGTCCGAAAGTGTGTTTTGTCACAATCAACGTTTTATTTTTTTCCGCCGGAGGCGGGGAGTATCAGTATTCGACGATGAGCACGCCGCTGACGGCCCAGTGGCTGAACATGCCCTCGACGGGCTTGCCCTGCGGGATGGCGACGGTGAGGGTGTGCTCGCGGCCGTCGGCCCAAGGCGTGAGGTCGAAGTAGACGGGCTGTGTGGCCGTGCCGGGGCACCAGCCGCTGCGCGAGAAGTCGGAGCTGCTGAGACCGTTCCAAAAGTTGCCGCTGACGGGGTTGAGGTCGCGGTAGCAGCCGCAGTCCTGCCGCCAAGGGGTGTGGGTGAAGGCGGGCTTGCCGTCGACGAGGATGGTGTTCTGCTTGGGCACGAACTCGTCGCCCTCGCCCCAGCCGCCGTGGCCGGTG
>DGTB01000031.1:7952-14163 GCA_002394185.1 Bacteroidales bacterium UBA4347
TGAGTGAATCAGTAGCAAAAAGTTTGCCGTAGTTCTGCCCAGCCATCTCCAGCACGTTGCAGGTGTTGAAGAGCGCGCGAATATAATGTTTCTCGCCACAACTGTCGGGGACCGTATAGTCGTTGGGGTAGGACTTGAGGTCGAGGCTGACAATATGACCGCCTGCGTCATAGTTGCCTATCCACACACCGATAAGCACGTCGCCCTGCAGCAGCGGAGCCAGATCGCTGACTTCCTGCCGGTAATAGGTCTTGTCGGCCCAGTCGATGCCATAGCCCGCCATGCGCTCGTTGAAGTGACCCACGCCGAAGGGGGTGAAGAATCGCATCAATTCGACTGGCGGGTCGTAGACAAATGACGAATAGCTGTATTTTTTTAGATGGCTGATACCAGAACGTACGCCCTGGTATTTTTCACCGTTGCGGTCAATAAAGAAAGGCAGGGAGTCGGGAGTGCCGTTTATGCCGTCGAAGAAGGTCGGCTCAAGGTTGTTGTTGAATCCGGGAATGACGAATACGGAACCCGTGCGATCATAGGCGTCGCCGTTGCTGCGTTGGTGTAATTCGAGGAAATGCTGGTAGTGTTCTGGCAATACAGGAAGGTGAAGCCTCTTGAGGGCCAGGGTGCCTCCGGCATAGTGAAGCACCGTGTCGAAGGGGATGCTGTCGCTCACATGTGCATTCTGGGCACCCCAATGCAGCTGTACGTTGTCGAAGATGCGCGTGGTGACCACGAGGCGATCCTTCATGATGCGGTCAAGCTCACGGGGAGTGACGCGGCGCGAAGGAAGTATTATTGATGATGGACGGCAGATACCCCAATCTACTTTTTTTGCCTTGGCCAGCACCAGACGTTTCTGCCCGTTGCGGGTGAAGGAGCGCAGCACGCCCTTCGTCAGCCCGTAGTAGGGCAGCGGGTTGACATTGACGGGGGCGTTTTCGTCCATCTCGAACTCCAGCGTGTTGCTGTTGACGGAGGTTTTCCACTTTCCGTTTTCCACTTTCCACTCCAAATCGCTGCGCGAGAACCCCGTGCGATAGAAGTAGATTGAGTCGTCATAGTAAGCGTTGACTGTTATGCTGTCCTGCGCATAGTTCACCTCGGTGACCGTCTGGCAGTAGCCTGGGATGAGCCTGCCCTCGGGCTGCGGAGTGACGATGGTGATGACGTCGCCCTCGCGGTAGACCGTTATCACCGACGTGTCGTTCTGCTCGCCGTATTCAATCTGGTGGTAGGTGAACTCGTTGGCACCCTTCGGAATCTTCACGTTCTGCGCCGTGGCCACCAGCGGCAGCAGCGCCAGCGCAACACATAAGAGTCTTTTCATTGTAGCTATCATATTGTTTTTATCTTTTTTTGTTTCTATTTCAGCGCAGCAGGAGCACCGCGCCCACCTGCTGTCTCCGGTAGTCGCCTGCCAGGCGGTAGTTGCACACATAGGCGTAGGCCTCCTGTACGCAGGGGGAGCCGTCAGGGCCTCGGCCGTCCCAGGGGGCTGAGGGGTCGTCGCTGTGGTAGACCAACAGGCCTAGGCGGTTGTAGACGAACAGTTCATATTCCTCCACTTCCACCGACGCCACCATGCCGAAGCGATTGTTGATGTCGGCTCCGGGGGTGAAGGCATTGGGGAACCACGCCGAGACGTTGCCCACAGCAAAGCGCAGCATCGTGTCGGCGCAACAGCCACGGGCGTTGCAGCCCTCGGCCAGTACCCACACACTGTCGCCACTGCCCAAAGCAAAACGGTGGTTCACCCGCTGTCCTTCGGCAAGGGCGCCGTCGCTGAAGGTCCAGCGCGAGCGGACGATCTCCTCCGACTGTTCCTCGAGGGAGACCACGGAGTTGCCGAGGTCCACCACCTCGCGGTCGGCCACGACGAGCATCCGTGGCGGCGGCAGCACTTGCACCGTCAAACTGTCAGCCACAGTGCCTGACGGCGATAAAAGGTAGTAAGTGGTAGTTTCCATAGGACTTACCACCACAGTATCCCTACCCTGCTGACTGTCGAGGTTGGCATCATGCGGCGAGGAGGCCCAGCGGCAGGTGTCGGTCTGAGCGCCCTGCAGCATCAGGCTGTCGCCAAAACATAGGGTGTCGCACCCGGCCACAATCACCGGCTGCACACTGCGGGCCACCAGAAGCACCGCGTCGGCCGCGAGGCAGTAGCGCCACAGGCGGAGCTGCGAGAGCCGCGACGGCACCGTGGCATGGAAGAGAATCGTCACCGTGCTGTCCTGCCCGGTGAAGAAGGTGGCCCGCACCAGGCTGTCGGCCCACGACAGGTCGCCCGGCGCCTGATCCTGCACCCTCACCCCAACCGAGTCGGAGGCCAAAGCCTCGAGCAGATAGCGTGTCTGTGGCTCGACAGGCACCGTCAGCTGGAAAAATCCGTAGAAGGAGGTGTCCACCAACGCCCCATGGTAGATGTGGTTCACCGTGTCGATACGCTCCACCTCGAGCCGCACACGCTGCTGGCTGTCAGGCTGCAGCACCACGTAGGCATCGCGCTGTAAGCTGTCGCCCGCCAGACTGTCGGCACTCCACAGGTAACGGGTGCCCTCGCTCCCGGTCCACAGGTGCACCAGGGCAGGCTGCGTGAGGTAGAACTCCGTGCGCTCCGTCTCAATCTCTGCGCCGCAGGACATCGGCGGCAGGGGTTTGATGCTGAGCGCCAGCGAGTCCCGTTGCGGACAGCCGTAGGCGTTCGGCCCGCGGTCGTCGACGTAGGTGCCTGCCAGCGTCAGCTCGCGGCCGCCGAAGGTATAGGCCTCGCCAGGGTAGATGCTGTCCTGGCGGAAGGTGATATCCGACGGCAGCACCGTCAGCGTCAGCACCTTCACATGGCACAGGCAGGAGTCGGGCGCGAGGTATTCGTAGCTGTGCAACACAAAGGTGCGCGTGCCGGTATCGGCCGTCTGGCCGGCCGTCAGGAAAAGACCGTACCCCTGGTAGGGGCTGTGCTGGCAGACGGTGTCGCCGACATAGACCGTGTCCGTCGACAGGGGCGGCTGGCACACGACCGTGTCCATCACCACCCTCCGGAACATAAACTCGTAGTAAAAATTCCAGATTGGAACCAAATTCGGCGCCGGACCGTTGGCCTTGCTGCGCAGCCGCAGGGCAAAACAGCCGCCGGCAGGAGGAGCGTCAGGCACCGGCAGACAATACTCGTGCCAGGAGGTGTCCAGCAAGTGCTGGCTCTGGATGGCGAACGTACCCGTCTGGAGGAACGATGCGTCGGGATGCGACACATCCGTCACCCAACCCATGTCGACATACGCCCAAAAGAGGCCATCACCAGTGTAGCTTCCACCGACCCAACGTTGGAGCTTCACCGTCATCCGCACCGCCGCCGGCGTGGAGACGAACCGCGGGGCGATGAGCATGGCCGTGCCGTTGTGATGCGTATCCTTGACGGCAATCTCAGCCACCTCCCACTGGGGGCGGTCGTAGAGAGTATTCCACCAATAGCCGAAGCGCCCACGCGCGGAATTGCGGAAAATAGAGAGACCAGGGTAAACAGCATCGCCCCCATAGTCGAGGTAGCCCGTCCAGCAGTTGTCGGTGTTCACCCCTTCGACCCACGGATAGACCAGCTGCTGAGGGTCTGCCGGCGGCTGGAAGCCGGTGGTCAGGTCGGTCGTGTAGGGCAAAGGCAAGTCGCACTGCCCCCGCGCCAGCAGCGGCAACATTACCATGATCAGTATCCAGATTCTATTCATAACGCTTACTGTTTTTCTATGCACCCGACAGGGATCATCCCCTTACCAAAGCCTTACCAAAGCCTTACCAACTCCTACCAAAATATAAGAACTGTAGGAGTTGGTAGGAGGATTAGAAGCCCATGCCAAACATCTGCCAGTACTTCTCCTCGAGCTGGCGCCAGGCGTAGGTGGCGTTGTCGTAGATGCGGTAGGTGTAGTCGTTCAGCATGTCGGCGCGGCGGTCGGCGGGGAGGCCCTTGACGGCAGGCTCGAGGGTGTTGAGGCCGTCGATGGCATCCTTCTCCAGGCGCAGCACCTCGTCCATGTGGCCCTTCTTGGTGCTCTGCCAGGCAACGGTGGCCAGCTTGTTGGCCTTGCGGAACTGCCAGAGGACGGTCTGCTCGTTGAATTTCTTTTGTCCGCAGAGGCTGAAGGCTTTGGGCAGACGCGTGGTGCCGCAGAAGATGGGGATGCGGGGCGACTGGCCGGGATTGTCGACCGACACCCAGCAGACGCCGCCCACCTCGTCGGGCAGCCAGTCGCGCAGCTGAGCCACGAAGGAGTAGGAGCACCACGCCACGCTGACCGTGCGCTTGAAGTCGATGGTGCCGGGGGCAACGAAGTTGAGCATGCGCTGCATGTTGCCGCCGAGCCAGGGGTTGGCCACGGGGCTGAGGATGGTGTCCTTGTACTTGCTACCGTCCTTGCGCTTGCGTTCAACCACCTGCTTGAGTTTGCGGGTCATGTCCATGTCGGTGCCCTCGTAGGTGGAGCGGAGCAGGGCCATGACGTCGGTGACGCTGACGTTCTTGTCGGGCTTGACGCTGAAGGGCAGCTCGGCCATGTCCATGGTGAAGTGCTGCGAGGGGGCGAGGGCGTTGAAGATGAACCACTCGCGCTCGCGGAAGTTCTTGCCCTGGGCGTAGTCGTCGTTGAAGGCTTTCCAGAAGAGGAACTCGCTCTTGCCGTCCCAGAGTTTGTATTTCTTGGCCACGGCCTCGACGTTGTCGGAGCACATGAAGTAGTCGGGGTTCTCGCGCTGCAGGCGTCCGATGCGGGCGATGTTGCAGCTGACGGCCACGTGGTCGTCCGGCACACGCTGCGCCACCCAGATGCCGCCGATTTTCTTCGGGCCTTCGCCGAGGATTTCCATCTGCCACACCTCGTGGCGGTCGGCGATGGTGATGCACTCGCCGCCGTCGCCGTAGCCGTACTGGCGGATGAGGTCGGCGATGAGGCGTATGGCTTCGCGGGCCGTGGTGCAACGCTGGAGGGCTATGCGTTCAAGTTCCTCGATGAGGAACATGCCGTTCTTGTTGCGCAACGTGTCGGGGCCGCCGAAGGTGCTCTCGCCGATGGCCAGCTGGCGCTCGTTGAGGCAGGGGTAGGCGGTGTTGAGGTAGGCGTAGGTGGCGGCGGCCTGGGGAATGGCGCCGGCCTGGCTGACGCCGGTGGTGTCGGTGGGATAGGAGGTGTGCAGGGTGCCCTTGCGGATGGCCGTGGTGGCACCGGCGGCATACTTGGCGGCGGGCTCGATGGTCATCCAGGTGCGGTAGCGGCCGTCGCAGGTGTGCGAGGTGATGACGCTGCCGTCGGTCGAGGCACGTTTGCCCACCATGATGGAAGTGCAGGATTCACGTTGGCTCTCCTGGGCGCTGATATTAAGCGTGAGAGCCAGAAATAACAGATATACAAGTCTTTTCATTGTTCGATACGTTTTTTTAGTCGAGTCTGCTTTCTACGACGCTCCAGTCTACAATCTGCCAGAGGGCGGTGAGGTAGTCGGCGCGGCGATTCTGATAGTCAAGGTAGTAGGCATGTTCCCACACGTCGAAGGTCAGCAGGGGGCGGAGACCCATGGTGACGGGGTTCTCGGCGTTCTTGTGCTGGGTGATGACGAGTTTGCCGTCCCTGTCAACCGAGAGCCACACCCAACCGCTGCCGAAGAGCGTGGCACCCTTCTGCTCGAACTCTTTCTTAAAGGCATCCATGCTGCCAAAGTTCTTTTCAATCAAAGATGTGAGCTTGGCACTGGCAGGCTTAAGGATTGGGGAAAACTGCTCGAAATACATGGTGTGGTTCAACACCTGGCCGGCGTTGTTGAACATGCCTCCTTCGGACTTGCATACGATTTCCTTCAGACTCTTGCCCTCAAAACCACTGCCAGGCAAAGCTTTGTTCAGGTTATCCACATAGGCTTTAAGATGCTTTCCGTGGTGGAAACAAAGCGTCTGTGCGCTGATTACGTTTCCCAACGCGCTATAAGGCAACTCCATCATGACAAACTGTCCGTTGACAGGCATAATCTCTTTCATTATGTTACAAATTTAATTATTAATAAATATAAATAATTTCAGACTGCAAAGATACAAACTTTCAGCGACGTGGCAAAATATTTTTCAATGGCCACCAGAAAGATTTATCCTACCAGCCGCATAAAGCACCACGAACAAAAAAAAGAATAAAGCTCAAGGATAAAACAAAAAAAAAGGGAACCGAGTTCGGTT
>DGTB01000051.1 GCA_002394185.1 Bacteroidales bacterium UBA4347
GCTGTGCGGTGTAGGCACCCCGCATGATGTAGTTGCCCTGGACCACAGAAGCAGGAGCCGCAGAAGAGAGCGCCACATTGCGGCCCGTGAAGCGCAGCTCCTTGCCCTGCAGCAGATAGTCGGGAGCGAAGGAGCCGTCGGGCACTGCCACGATATACGGCATGCCGGCTGTCCATGACTCGGCATGTTTGAACGCCACGCGTCCGTCGTCGGTGGTGAGGAACAGTTCCTTGACCCAGAAGTCCTTGAGCGAGTCTTCCGTATTGCGGAACCAGTCGATGGCGCGCTGGTCGGTGACATTGTACACCTCGTCGACCTGGAAGGGCAGCACCATGGAGAACCACCCGCCGTGGCCGTCAGTGCCCAGGAGCGGTGTGATGTGGAACGAAGCCTCGTCGGCGGTGAAGGACATGGGCACGTAGAAGCCGTGTCCCTCGGTGAGGTGCAGTTCCGAAGCATGGCCGGAGATCACGCAGTTGCGGCCACTGAAGGCCGCCGCCAACCGGTCGCCACCCATATAGTAAAGCGTATTGGGATTCTCGTTGGGCTGGAAGTCGCCCTCATGTCCTTTCACCCAGGTGAGGTCGACAGCCAGCACATCGGGCGCCACGGGTCCGGCCACCTGACGCGACACAATGCCGCCGGCCCTCCAGCAGGGCACCGCCTCGACCAGGAGGAAGCTGTCGGTATGCGCTGCCTCGACGCCATCGGAATAGAGCAGGCGGAGCACATACTTGGTATTGCACATGCCGGCATTGCCCTGCATCTGTGCGGAAATCACTTTCCGCTCGGAAGGATACATACGGAGGCTGTCGCTCCACACGGTAATGTCGGGGCGCGACTGCGAGGAGAGCACCATGGAGCAGCGATCTACGAAGTCGCCCTCGCCTGCATGGGTGAGTGTGAGGTCGACATTGAGCGGCAGTCCGAGCCACTGGTGCTGCTGGGCATCGGCAAACTCCACATCGAAGTTGGCGAAGAAGGCCCGCTCATTGACCTGCTCATACCATGAGGCCAGCGGCGTGGCGCCATAGCGGTCGGCCGCCAGCACCAAGTTGACGGTGCCGCCGCGGGTGGCCTTGTAGTAGAAGTCGACCGAGTCGGTGGCATGCGGGGCCAAGTTAAGATGCTCGCAAGCCACTGCGGAACCATCGACAAGCAGGTAGAGCGGTCCTCTGAACTCCTCTTCATCGACATTGGTATAGACGGCATGTACCAGTGCCTTGTCGCCCTGGAAGAGCTGCTGTGTGCTATGGCTGACCACCTCCATCTGCGGAATGGGCGCCGGTTCGTTGACCGCTCTGACAGAGCAGGTACCGTCGGCGATGGTCAGTTCCAAATAGTGCTGTTCGGTTCCGTAGCACTCATGCCACTCATTCTCCGCCTCGGAGCGGCTCAGCAGCACGACGCGGTAGACACCGTCTTCAAGATTCTTGAAATAGCCATTAAACTTGAGAGATGTATAGATCTGGGCGGTGGTGGTGAGATAGCGGCTGGAGAGAGATATACGCTGCAGGCGCTCGCCATCTTTATAAAGCCCCACGCCCCATAAGAATCGGGTGCGTGTGGCCGCCTCGCTGTAGAGGCGGTAATACATAGTGACATCGTTGATGCCCACTGCGGGGTCGTAGGGCACGGCAGGCTCGGTGGTGAGCCGTACCGAGTCGCAGAAGAGCCGGTCGGCGAGCGGGTCGTCGATGACGACGAAGTCGTCGGAAGGCGGTTGTATGCCGATGACGGCGCGTTGGTAGAAAGTATATCCCCCCAGGTCGTTGCCGCCGTCGGTGCGCCGTTCCTGCAGGTTGAGCGCCTGAAGCCGGAACCATCCGTTGCCGTTGCCCCCGAATCCCCAGTTGATGTGGAAGAATCCCTGTCCGTCGTACCCGTCGCACACGAAGGCATGCACATTGACCCTTGCACTCTGTCCGGAGTAGAGCACGGGGTGGCCCTTGGCCAGTTCGCTATAGACATGAGCGTTCCACTCGTCGGTGGAGAAAGCATTACGGAAGATGGTCTGCACATGGCTGTCGTAGTCGAAGCGTGAGATGAAGGCATCGGGGCACTTGTAGACATAAGCGCTGGAGCCGTTGACACCATAGGTCATCTCGACGGAGCGGCCCGCATAGTGCATGAGATGCGCCACGGCCTGCACCTGCTCAGGTGTGTATTCGCCATTGTAGGCCGGAATCATATTCTCCCAGTCGAAAGTGGTGGGAGCCAACGAGTCGTACTCCACGCTGCCGGCCGTATAGGCCGGTATGCTGTCGGTCTCGGCCTGGGGCCACTGCCAGAAAAACATAATCTGCGCCATGGCTGTGGCCACGCAGCCCGCCCAGGTAGACTTGTCGCCCACGGTGGGGCACTCGGCATTGTAGGGACTGCCCTGGTTCCACTGCGTGGTGAGCATCGGTTCTACTGGTGCCCACTCCTCGGGCACGCTATAGGGCGCCGCATAGGCGGCATCGGCCATTTGGTCTTCATAGTCGGCGAGCCAGGCCCCGAGATTGTCGGCGAGGCGTTCGGCATCGATAT
>DGTB01000133.1 GCA_002394185.1 Bacteroidales bacterium UBA4347
TCACGGCAGCGTCAATAACGGCGCCAAGAGTAGCATCGCTCTTCACGGTCGCACCAATCCAATAGTAGTGGGTTCCTACGGAGAGGTTGCCGATAGAGAACGTGGCGGTAGAGCCGGAGATGTTGGCTGTGGCGACTTCTGTCTTCGTCGGGGCACCTGTGCCAGTGGAATAAATCTCGGGCGAGGCGGAGCTGGCCTCATACAGCTTCAGCGAAGAGATATTGGCTTCGGAACCATCCTTGAGGTTGACGGTCAACGTCACACCCGTAGCAGCCTTGAACGGAGCGGCGTTGACACTCAGCAGCATCACCTCGCTGTCGCGACCTGCCGTCTGCCAGCCTTGTGCCACGCTCACGCCGTCGGCCACGATGGCCAGGTTGGGGTCGTAGGCAAAGGTAATGGTCTTGGCCGTGGCATCAATCGTGACCCCATTGGCACCGTCGAGCGTGAAGTCGCCTGCCTCTGGCGTTACACCCGCAGGCAGGAAGAAGTAACCATTCTTATAGACGCTGGTAAGACCGCTGACATCGCTGCGCGAGCAAGTAATCTGTGCATTGTCAGGGGCATTATCGCAGATGACCTTCCAAGCTTCGAGACCTGCGGCAGCGAGGTCTATGGGATAGACGGTATAGGCCGTGCGCATCGAGGTTGTCTCGCCGATGAAGTAGTTGGCATTGCTGTCGTAAGGGTCAGCGTACCAGTTGTCATCGGTCTTGAAGTAGTTGCCGTTATCATAGCCGCAGCGAACATTGCCAGCCGTGGCTGACGGCGTGGGAAACTTGTTATTGCTGTTCTTCACGAGATAGCGGCCGTCGGGCATCTGCCATGTGTTCACATCCCAGCTGGTATGGTCGATGTAGGTGAAGAATGTGGGATCGGTGATGGCTGGCTGCACATCCACAGCTCCCGTGAATGTGAGGGGATATAGATTATTATGGAGCGTCGAGGCATTCTGAATGTAGCGTCCGGCATAGCTGGCGGCGTTCTGCTTGCCCTTGATCTGTATGACATACCAACCCGAAGTCTGTGGGTAGGTAGCGAGCGAAGTCTGGTTCTTCACCAGTTTAGCTACAGCGGCGTTGGCTGCGGCGCTCTGATTACCGCTCACCTTGGTGATGGTGAAGTTGCTGCCTGCATCATTCCAGTTGATAATAGGTCCTGTATAGTTGTTAGACACGCCGATATATGCTGCATTGGTCCCTGAGACAGGATTCGTAGCCATCCTTATCTTCATCGTGCCATCGTCTTGCGTCTCGAAAACCAAAGCTACGGCATTGTCGCTAAACACCCAATGAAGTTGGTTGCTTTGGGCGACGTCCGTAGGTATGGCAAACTTACCGGCTCCCACATTATATAAGTAATACTGACCGTCTGTGTCAGTAGGAATGATTACCCACTGGTGGTTGACGTTTGAAGCGTCGAAGGCCGTGGCACCGCTCTTGCCGCTCGACCATACATACAACGTACTCTTCGCCGGCTCATAAGTCAGTGCGCCACGATTGCTGTTCGTATTGTTAATGGTATATATCTCCGATGCCTTGGGCGCAAACTGCGTAGGTGTAGGTTCATCGGCCGCCTCCACCTCAGTGATGGTGAACAGACAGCCTTTGTCGGCGATGTTATTGCCTCCTCCCCAGTTGAAAAGGGCATAACCGTGTGATGACTCTGTCTGGTTGAACTGCACGGTGGCGCTGGTGATGATGTAGTAGTTGCCCACAGCTGTCACCCTCCATCCGCTTTCAGGCTGCGAGTTTGTTGTTGACAACTGCGTGTTATAGGTTGCCGTCGGGTCGATATATGAGCCGTCGTTTCGGTTCACGATGTCAAACGTTGTTGCGCCGTCGCGCTGTACGAACCGCCATTGCATGCTGTTGCCAATGGTTGTAGCCGCAGTTCCCACAATGCCTTGTCCGGCTCCCTTGCTTTCGACGTAGCGGCCTGCAGCACGCTGGGCATTAATTGCATACCAGACGTCCGCCTTTGGGAAGTTCTTGACCTCGATGCTCTCGTCATACGCGACCACGGCATCCGTGCCGTTGCCGGCAGCGGCCTTGATGGTGTAGTTCGTCAGTCCGTCGGGCAGGGTGAAGGTGGTGGTGTTGTACAAGCCTACGAGGTTGCCGTTGCTGTCGTAAACCTTGAAACCTACAGCTCCTGATCCTACGGCTGTAACTGTACCTGTGCTGTTGACGTTGAAGGTGTAGTCTGACGGCGTGACACCGAAGTCGGTGTACTGCCCCATCTCGCCAGCCACGCCGATGGGATACTCCGATGAGAAGGAGTTCTTCGTCTCTCCGGCAGCAGCTCCTTCGTATGTAGCAGCCGGGGCTGTAATGCGGTCTTCTATAAATATGATGTTGCACTTGGGCAGGTTCATGGATGCCACCTCCTGCTTGACGTCGTCTATCTCGGATTGCGTGACGGTGAGGTAGTAGTTGCTGTAGTCGCCTACCAGGAAGGCATCCTTGGTTACTTCATTAAGCGTATAGCTCGTGAGAGCAGGTATCACGAAGAAGCCATAAGCCTGGAAGAACTCAGTGAGGTCATAGCCGCTGACCTGGCAGCATTTCTTGTAGAACTTGAGGTAGTCATCAGAAGCCGGAATGAAGGTTTTGGCCGTATGCGTCATCGGGTCGGCTCGCAATGCTTTGAAGAGCTGTGGGTAGAAGTCGGGATCGTTGCCCAGGATATGGAAGAACTGATAGAGTTGCCAATATAGGTGTGTGCGCTCCCATATCTCGCGCTCGTTCCAGTACACGTTGTTGGCCATGTTTGCGAATGTCGTACTTATGAGAGCTGCGCGCGACGTCAGATGTCCATTGTTGTATATAGCGACATTTGAAAACAAGTTGTTAGAGACCTCAGTCTGGCCCACCATATTTATATACTTCTGAAAAACATGGCCGTTCTCGTGGGCAGGGCCCCACAATGCCCCTCCTGCGAACAGATCGTCGTAGCTCATCACTGAAGCCAGAGTCGAGTTCTCGTAGTAGGTGCCATAGTTCGAGGCATACATATAGTCTGTGCTGATTGACGTCGCACTGAGCAGGTTGTTCCAATAGCCGTTGAAATCCTCCAGCCCTATCAGGCTGTGCTCCATGTCTAGAATCTTGTCCCACTCGCCGAGCAGTTCCACCATATTCGTAGGGCAAGCAGCCTTGACGAGATCTGTGTTCATGTGGAAGAGCAGATTGGAAGTCTTGAGTTCGACGGTAGTAGAGCCTTGGAGCAGGTGGGTCTGCAGGTTGGCCCAGTCGCTGTTGTCGTCGCCGAGGGTGAGGTCGAAATAGCCGTTCACGCTGCCGCCCTCGATGTGCACGGTCACAGGTGCGTAGCTGTTGATAGGCGTATAAGGTGCCTTACCATCGGTGGTATTGTCTACATTATAATATATGAACAGGTCGCAGTCGTTGTCGATAAGCACGGCATTGAAACCTTCTGCAAGAGTGTACTGTACGCCCGTGGCACTATGCTCCTGCACGGCCTCGAGCTTTATGCTCTGCCCATTGGGCACTGCGCCGACGTATGCCGTGATGACATCGCCTGCCGCGGCCGATATACCGGTGGGGTTAGTAAGTCGCGACATGACGTAGCCCGTTCCTATAATTCCCGACCAGCGGCTGAAGTCGCTGTAGGCTTTGTAGCTTGCAACGCGGAACGTCCGCTCTGTCTTGCCCCAAGAGCCGTAGGTAGCCCAGGCATTGTTCTTGACCTTAATGGCCATGTCAATAATTGTCTGGGGCAGGCCTGCAGAGCGCATCGCCGAGGCGAGCTGCTCGTCGGTGTAACCGGCATAAGTGGTCCTGAGCGCTGTGCATGTTTTGTCGGTGAAGTAGGTCGTGAGCTTCGAGGTATATGCCGAAGCGTTGTTCTGCAAGTCTGCATAGTTGGAATAAGCCTGGCGCTGGGCATTCAGCTCATCGGCATCAACGCTGACAGCCTCTATCGTCCATTTAGACTTGGCTTCATCGTTCGTCCAGATGACCACATTAAGCGAGGCATCGCAGTGCGGGCCGCCGCCCCACTTATCCGTGAACGTCACTACTCCGCCGTCCTCTTCGTTGAGGGTGAAGCTATAGCTCGACGAGCCAGTCTGATATTGAACAGACCATGAATTACCCGGGGCTGTCAGCACATATCGCTCCGAGAGTACATTCTTGATTGTAGTCTTGCCATTAGCTACACTCAGTTCCCACACCTGAGAATAGTCATCGGCCGTCAAATCCGAACATACCAGCATGTGGCTTCCCACGTTCTCGGTCATATACTTGCTGTTGTAACTCACGATGCGGTAGTAGCCGCTCGCTACGGCAGCTGAAGCCATGACAGTTATGCTCAGCAACGCTAACAAACATATAAATTTCAAAGGTCTCATTCTTATAGAATTGTTAGTTAGTTTAGGCGTGCAATTATCTGATTTGGCTACAAATATAAGAATAAAAGGGGAAAGCATAGCTAAAGAAGTAAAAAAAAGGAGTCTTAGATATGTTTTCAAGGTTTACGGGAGCGGGTAAAATGAAAAAATGCCAGTCGGCGGGTTGTGCTGACTGGCATTTTTTTTGTTTGTTTTGCCACCCGATTCGGCGGCTCTGATGTCTTACTTCAGACGCTTGTAAGCGTAGGCAGCGACGTCGCCGAGCTCTTCCTCGATGCG
>DGTB01000209.1 GCA_002394185.1 Bacteroidales bacterium UBA4347
GTTCTTATAATGTTCGCATATTGTTTACATATTGTTCTTATATCCACAATATAGGAACAATGTAAGAACAATATGTAAACAATATAAGAACAATATAAGATATGCCGTATCGGGGGCGTATCGGGTAGGGGTTTGACCCGTTTTTTTTGCATGCGTGGCGTGCATGTTGAAAAAAAATCGTACATTTGCAATTCGATAAAAAAAACATTATATGAGAAATACACACTCAATCAACCTTTTACCCCCCCCCCAGCACTACCCGAAACATACAATTTCTCACCAATGTGTCGTTTACAGGCTGGAATCGTGGGTGGAAATTATCGGATAGTATGATAAGAAAAGCTATTCGTTTTGCACTGCTTGTGGTGATGCTCGGATCAGGTAGGGTTACCGCACAGGTAACCGAGGGCTTCTACCGCATCGTTTCCAATCAGGACCAGACCTACCATCTCTGTCCTGCACAGGATCCGGACAACCTCTCGGTAGGCTATTGGGTCGACGGCAACCTGATGCTCACCACCAAGAAAGATCCGCCGGAAGCCGATTATACAGTATGGCGCATCGAAGGCCGCTTCGAAGGTCATGCACTGGGCCTTGCGGAAGGTCACGCAAAAGGCCGAGCAGAAGGCCTCAAGGAGGTGGCCGCCAAGATGAAGCAGATGGGTATGCCCGTCGAGGCCATCGTGCAGGCTACGGGACTCACTGCCGATGAGCTGTCGCAATTATGAATATCAGACAAGGTTAAGTATGAAAAGAAAAGCATATAACAAAATGAAAAAAATGAGAACGATGAAGCATATAAGAAAACTGATGGTGCTGGCGGTGCTGCTGATAACCTCGCTGACGGCGGGGGCGCAGACTACCTACAACTATTATGCACTGCACGTCAACAGCAAGGGCTACATGAAACAGTGCAAGGGCAAGGTGTACAACGACGGATCATTCCGCTACGAAAATGCCTATGACGGCAATGGCTCTTCGATATGGATTTATTCCTCCGATGGCTATCTGCAACAGGAGATGTACTACCTCAATGTAGCCAACGACCAGACCCTCTACCTTTCCACCACACCTGTTACCCAGTGGGATTTGGTGGATGATGGCGGCAAGAACCGCTTTCAGTTGCATAACACCACCAAGGTATTAGGCTTGGACGGTAGTAAGAATGTGATTTTGAATGACAGTCCGACAGACAAGTACACTGCCTGTACGCTTGATGTTACCATGACTGACAAGTGGGAGGGCCCTAAGGATGTGTCGTGGACAGTCCAGTCGCCGCAGCTAATAACCTACTTGCGTGCCTATTACCTATGCAACATAACAGTCAAAATTATCAAGAACGATGCCGGAAGTGAGAATGTAACGGTAGTGTCTGGCAAAAATGCCCGTGCCCATTGCATGTTGACCTACAAGAGCAGTTCCACTGGTGACAAGGGTATCAAATGGGACATCAACACCACCTCGCAGGTCATCTACAATATGCAGGCCAGTAACAATATTACAGTGACTGCCACATGCGATTTAACCCCGCTCAACCCCATCATCAGTGACACTAAAGGCATTGCTACAGACAAATCTGTCACCATCACAGTCACCCCAAAAGCCTTTGCACCCAACGCTGATAAGAAATACCTCATGTTCAACACCCATGAATCAAGCTATCGCTTTCCAAAGGCCACCTCATCAATATCAGAGGATGCCCTTTTGCCAGTTGATGGCAATCAAAGCGACCTGACGGAAGCCGTCAATGGCGAGATTGCCTGGGTTGTAGAGGTGGATGCCGAGGGCTTTTACTCGTTCAAGAATGTCACCACTGAACGCTATTTCTATTATGATGCATCCGATTATTCCGTCAGCGACTATGGTGCTTTAAAGATTGGCTCCACCGCTCCAGCAGCCAGTGATACGCGATACAAGTTCCGGCTGTTCTCCGGCGGTGTAAGCCGCGATCCTTACGGTACATGCTTATATATCATCCCATACGATAAGCAGTTCGCCGTATGGAAGAGCAATGGCACCTTGGAGGAGTTGTACTTCGCCATCTACGTCAACAAAGCAAATGCCACCAAGATAGCCAGCATTTACAAAGCGGCCAATGACGCAAAATGGAAACTATACTCATACGAGTGGGAAAATCGTGTGTGGGACAACTTTAGCATAGTAGGCGATCAGATTGTTTACACTGACGGCAATCATGCCTACACCGCCACCACTTGGTTCTCCCGCAACATAAAGGAGTCGCCTGAAAATACTGATGTATGTGCACAGGGTTCCAAGACCAAGGAAGGCATCACCTATACCTGGACCCTAACCGGTTTGGACGATTACACTGATACTGCCGATGCCACCGTCAGTGGCACCAGTACCTTTACAGCCACTGTCACTTTGCCACCGAGTACACGAGCAGGCTCCTTGACAGTAGTGGCTGCCAAGAGCGGCAAGAGTGTTACTAAGACCATCCCGCTGACGCTCTACAACCTTTACCCCACATACACGGAAATTGATGAGTTATCTGATATCACCAATGCTAATGGTATCTATAGACTCACCGCTGACAACACCTATGGTGCCAGTTCCAACAAACCCGGTGTCGCCACTTTCAATGGCACCCTCGACTGCAACGGGCACACCATAAAAGGGCTTAGTGCCCCCCTCTTTACCACTCTCACTGGTACGGTGAAGAACCTTGTGATAGAGAACGTCACTATCACCAGTGGTACCAATGTGGGTGCTGTGGCCTGCACCGCCAACGGTGCGGCCCGCATCTACAACGTCGGCATCCTCTCCGGCTCGGTGGGGGGCTCGGGCGATGTCGGCGGTCTCGTGGGCCAGCTCGACGGCGCCGCCCGTGTGGTCAACTGCTACTCCTACGCCAACATCACTGGTGGCACCAACGTCGGTGGTATTGTGGGCAACAACAAGGTGGCCACTGCTAGCAACAACCTCAAGACGATGGTCTTCGCCTGTATGTTCTATGGCGACATCACAGGTGGCTCTACCAAATCTCCCGTTTATGGTGGTAAGATCATCAGCAACGCGGGCAACACCGGCGTGAGCAACTTCAACTATTTCCGCCTCGAAGCTCCCTATGTGCAGCCGGAAGGTGTTACCTACAACTGCGCCCTCGGCGCCGAGGACCGTTTCCTGAAGCGCTTCGAGTTCTTCCGCCACATCCTCAACGGCCAGCGCAAACTGGCCGGCTGGTGGGCCACAGGCACCTATAGCGGCAGCGATATGCTGAAATGGGTGCTGCTGCCCGACAGCCTCGGCACCTCCCACCCCTACCCCATTCTGATGCAGCAGGGCAAGTACCCCTCGGTGGTGAACCTCGACGCTGCCAATGCCCAGGTCGGGAAGCCCCGCAACCAAGGCGGCAAGTTGGGGACGCTGACGGTGAATATTCAGATGGGCGACGGCGCAGTGTACCAGAGACCTTCGGGAGCTGCAATTACCACCTCCCAACTCACCCTCAACATCACCGACAAGGATACCGCACGCTACAACTTCAACTACTACAAGGTGCAGCTGCCCTACTACAACGACGTGGGTACCAAGAACTACAACGGCAACCGCGTGGTGACGGGCTGGAAGATTGTCAGCATCACCGGTGGTACGCCCGGCACCTTCACCGCTTCCGACACCTGGGGCGGATACAATTTCGCCGACCGCCATTGTACCAACAAGGACCTCTACTCCGTCAGCGGTCGCATCTTCAACCAAGGCGCCTACTGGGATGTCCCCGAAGGGGTCACCGCCATCACCATCGAACCCTACTGGGCACGATGCACCTACCTGGCCGATGCCTATGCCGACGTGGTGTACAATTCATCGATGGAAACCAAATACGATGTCCCCAATGTGGGCGGCGGAGCCATCTATTCCGATAACAATTCTTACACCATTGCGGGGGAGAGTCAGGTTGTACGTACTTCTGTAGGCAATGCGGTGACAACGCTTTTCAATGGTGTGACAGAAAACACGTCAAAAAACCAATCAGTCTACGACTATGCCATAGTTTTGGTTGGCAATGCCCATAATATAGGTGCCTCTTCCGACAATGCAAACCGGCCATTTACCGTCATGTCTATCGACGCCGACCACGACAACGAACCCGACTACACATATATTTTGCGCTTCAACGGCCGTACAGAGTTCCATCCCGTGAGGGCCGACTTCATCAATATCCCCGGTCTCGGTATGGCACAAAAATCCACTGGCGGCACAGGCTCCTACAACTTCGGTATCATGATTCCCAAAAGATGGTTCGAAAGCACCAACACGTCGCTTTTCCGCTTCACACAGTTCGAGTATGAGAACTCTGCCAAAACCACGACCGACGCACTCATCCTGCAGGGAGGGGTGATGGAACAATGGGTGAGCTACAACCAAAAAGGTAGATCAAACAATATTCCTTACATCCACGTGGGCGGCAACGTGTGGTTCAAGGAGTTCCACACGGGTTGTCACCAAGATAAAAACCAAACAAGTGGAAACAATCGATTCCAGCCAACTAAACACTCACCCATATCGGTTACTGGTGGCGATTTCGATGAGTTCTATCTCACCGGACTTTATGTAGCCAATGCCGACCTCGACAATTACGCAGACAATGCCGAATGCTATATCAACGGCGGCCGCTTCGGCACCGTCTGCGGTGCCGCTATGGAGGGCATCGGCAAAGCCGATGGCGCCGACAACACCGGCAACATCAGCTGGCTCATCCAGAACGCCGACATCCGCGAGTTTTTCGCCGGCGGCCTCAATGCTGCCAAACCGGTGACGGGCAATCTCTCCACCACCATCGTCGACAGCCATGTGGACATCTTCTGCGGCGGCCCCAAGTTCGGCGACATGAGCACTGGCAAGACCGTCGTCACCAACGCCACCGGCTGTACCTTCGGCACTTTCTTCGGCGCCGGCTATGGCGGCAACTCCTACAGCCGCTATGCACCCAGCAACCAGAACAACGTGGGCAATATCAACTGGAACAATTGGCTAAGCTCAAACTACTCCCGGTCATACAACGCCACCTACGGCGGCGTCTCCACCCGCTTCCTCTACCAGTTCCTCCCCATGTCGGACAACACGACCAACGTGGCCCGTATCTTGATTGACTTTGTCAAATTCTCCCTTGCCACCACACGCAATGTCACCTCCACGCTGACGAATTGTACCGTCACCAGCAACTTCTACGGCGGTGGCAGCCTCGGTAAGGTCGAAGGCGACGTCACCTCCACCCTCGACTCCTGCACCGTGTTGGGCAATGTCTTCGGCGCCGGATTCTCGGCCTCGCTGCCAACCGTCGAGGTCGACAGCATCGGCTTCCGCACCGAACCCTATTACTATGAAGCCCTTGGTACCTACCGCACCGGCGTCAAAGGCCAAACCACCACCTATACCTGGCAGCACGGCAACTCCATTGACGTCGACAACCCCAACCATATCCTCTACACCACCGAAGACCTCACCACCCTCGGCACCGTCACCGGCAACGTCTCCCTCACCATCACCGGCAACAGCCGCATCGGCACCGTCGAGAACGACGAGGCCTCAGGCCATGTCTTCGGCGGCGGAGAGGAAAGCAAAGTCGACGGCAACACCTCCGTCATCCTCTCCGGCAACACCGAGGCCTTCGGAAACGTCTACGGCGGCGGCAACAAAGGCATTGTCGGCGGCAACTCTTCGGTCTCGCTTCAGTAGGCCTCGATCCCTCCTCCTCCAACCACCCCGATGGAAGAAAAAAAAAGAGGTGACAAACAGGGGCCGAATTATGTATCAGTTAGGAGTTATGAGTTAATGTAGAGACGCGGCATGCCGCGTCTCCACGGGAGGGATTGGTTATCCGTTCCTGTCGTCGGGGGCGGGGCGTTTCGGGGGCGTTCGGGGGCACATATTGAAAAAAATGTGTATATTTGCACGCTAATTGGAATAAGGATATGAAAGCACTGAGGACTTTTTCGATACTGATACTTACGCTGTTAGGCAGCGGTGCCGTGCATGCGCAAACGGTGGATTCGGTGGATGTGGTGGACTACGACATCGCGCTGGACCTTAGCGGCGGCAACACCCTGCGGGGTCACGCCGACGTGACGATGAAACTGCTGCGGCCCTGTCCGACGGTGGGCCTGGAGCTGCTGCACACGGTGGACTCCATCAAGATGGACGGCGTCGCCGTGCCGGCGGGCACCACCCTCGCGGCACTGCCCACGGCAGGCCGGCAGACGGGAGAGGCGTTCCACGTGGAGGTGTGGTACCACGGCGGAAGCATGGTGGAGAGCTACGGCTTCGGCGGCATGCACCTCGACAACACGCTGAGCTACAACCTCGGCGTGGGCTTCAACACCGACCCCCACGTCTACGGCCGCTCGCTTTTCCCCTGCCGCGACAACCTCACCGACAAGGCCTCCTACACCCTGCGCATAGCCACCAAGACGGGCTGGACGGCGGAGTGCAGCGGCATGCGCCAGAGCGTGGAGACCGACACCGCGGGGTGCGAGCACTCGGTGTGGCGCATTGCGCAGCCGGTGCCGACCTACCTGGTGGGGGTGAGCCAGAGCTCCTGGTCACGCGTCGAAGACACCATCCACTCGCTCTACGGCGACTACCCGCTCACCGTCGGCTACCGCACAGGACGGGAAAGCAACGTGCGACAGGCTTTTGCCCAGCTGGACTCCGTGGTGCCCCGATATGAGCAATGCTTCGGTCCCTACCGCTGGAACCGCATAGGATACATAGCCACCCCCGAAGGGTCGATGGAGCACGTCAACAACATCGCCCTGGCGCAAAGCTTCATAGCCTCGACAACGGAGCGCGCCCAGACCACCATCGCCCACGAGCTGGGCCATGCCTGGTTCGGCAACCTCATCACCTGCTCCGAAGGCGAGGACATGTGGATCAACGAGGGCGGCGCCTCGTTCTGCAGCGAGGTGGCCATGGAGGCCGCCCTGGGCCGCGAGACCAGCGACGACTACTACCAGCGGTGGCTGGAGTCGGTGCTGCGCACCACACACATCACCGACGGCACCTACCGCGCCCTGCACGGTGTGCCCCACCAGTACACCTACGGCTCCACCACCTACGACAAGGGATGGATGGTGTGGCACTCGCTGCGCGGATACCTCGGCGAGGAGCGTTTCTACAGCGCCCTCAACCGCCTGATGGCCAGCTGCGCCTTCGGCAACATCGACGCCTACGGTGTGCGCGACTCACTGAGCCTCTACACCGGCGTGGACCTGACAGCCTTCTTCGACTTCCACGTCTTCGGGCCGGGCTTTGTGGACTACCACGTGGAGATGGCCACCCCCGAAGAGGGATGCCTGGAGAACGAGGTGGAGGTGCACATACGCCAGCAGGGCGTGGGCACCACGAACGTGATGCAGCAGAACCGCGTGCCGCTGACCTTCTACGCCCGGCCGGGCTTCGACTCCACGTCGTGCAAGCGCGTGGCCGTCTTCGACGGCGAGGAGACCCGCCAGGTCTTCTCCTTGCCCTTCGTGCCAGCCTTCTGCGTCCTCGACGCCGACTGCGAGTTCTCCGACGCCGCCACCATTGGCAGCGAGGACCTGATGGGCGACGGCGCCAGCTATAACCTGCCCACAGCGCATATGAGACTGAAAACCGCCAACGGCGGACACTTCGTGGTGGAGCACCACTATGCCAAGCCGCTGGGCGACATGCCCGGAGGGGTGAAGCGCACCACCGGACGCTACTGGATAGTGCGTGGCGACTGGCAGCCGGATTCCAACGACCAGGCCTGGTTCCGCTTTGCCCGCACCAACGGCAACGGCACCTACGACGGCCTGGACCGCGGATTCCTCCACCAGAGACCCTCGGCCGACTCGCTGGCACTGATGTACCGTCGCGACAGCCGCCAAGGGTGGCACGCCGTCTCCTTCACCCACGACGGCGACCAGAACAACGGCTACATGACCCTGCGCGGCCTGCTGCCGGGCGAGTACACGCTGGCCATCGTGGACCGCGAGAACCTGGGCATCGCACGTCCCGAATACACGGAGGTGCAGCTCTTCCCCAACCCCCTGCAGCCGGGACAGCCGCTGACGGTGGAGGTGGCAAGCGAGGAGGCCTTCGAGGTGACCATTTTCGACCTCGGCGGACGCCAAGTGTGGCACCAAACGGGCTGCCGCAGCGGCCAGAAACTCAGTCCAGCACTGGCAAAAGGAACTTATTTTGTTCGAATTGAAAATAATTTCATATCTTTGCAGTCGAAATTGATACAGTTATGATGAAGATAAAAGCAATCGTTTTGGCCGTACTGGTGGGCGTTTCGCTCACTTCGGCGGCACAGTATTCGCAGCTGGGAAAAAAGAATGAATTCATGCTCAAGGTGGAAGGCGGCTACGGCTTCTTCATGGGCAATGTGGGCACCGCCGACGAGGAGACGGGGCGCTACAACCTGGACAAGTTCCACTCGCTGGCCAACGTCAACGTCATGGCGGGCGTCAACATCAGCCAGGACTGGTTCCTGGGCGGCGGCGCAGGATTCTGCTACTACCTCAGCCCCAACCAGGAGACGGCCAAGTCGATGATGGGTGCCAACGTGTTCGTTGACTTCGACTTCCGCCCCATCTGGAAGGCCATCATGGGGTTGGACTACCAGCCCACCTCCATCAAGTTCGCCCCCCTGCTGGGAGCCCGCCTGGGCGGCAGCATGCTCTTCGCCGACGACATGCTGTTCACCCCCATGGCCGAGTTCTACGGCGGCCTGAACTGGTACTACTGGTACCACCTCAACGGCATGCGCAATATGAGCCGCAACTGGCACAGCATCTACGCCACCATCGGCATCGCCTACATGCAGCAGACCGTCTTCCTGCCCATCCGCCTGGGCTGGCGATGGTAGCAAACTCCCCGCCTGACGGCGGAAATCTTGGAAATCGGAATAGAATCCCAGGATTTCCAAGATTTCACGAAGTGGGAAACGAAAACCGAGAATTGAAAAAATGCAGAGTACACGTCAAAATAAAATCTGCCGGCTGATACAGCAGGATATGGGCGACATCTTCCTGCGCGAGATGAAGGCGGTCTTCGGGCCGTCGCTCATCACGGTGACGCAGGTGCGCATCACGCCGGACCTCTCCATCGCCCGCATCTACGTGTCGCTGATGATCATCGGCGAGGGCACCAAGGAGGGCCTGCTGGCCCTGATACGCGAGAACACCTCCGACCTGCGCCGCCGTCTGGGCATGCGCGAAGGCAAGCAGCTGCGCATCATCCCCCAGCTGGAGTTCTACCTGGACGACTCGCTCGACTACATCGAGAACATCGAGCGGTTGCTGAAGCAATGAAGAGTGAAGTTCATCTCTCATCGTTCAATCTGGAGCGTCTCATCGCTGTACGCTACCTCTTCAGCCGCAAGCAGCGGTCGGTGGTCAACGTCATTTCGTGGATATCGCTCGTGGGGCTCATGGTGAGCACCATGGCGCTGATAGTGGTGCTGTCGGTATACAACGGCATCGGCGACGTCACCAAGAGTCTCTTCAACACCTTCGACCCCGAGCTGGTCATCGAGCCTGCCGAGGGGCGCACTTTCCACACCAGCGACATCGACATGAGCGCCCTGACGAGGACCGAGGGCGTGGGGCGCGTGGCGCGCATAGTGACCGAGACGGCGTGGGTGACCTACGGGCAGAACCAGGCCATCGTCAAGCTGCGCGGCGTGGACACCAACTATGCCGCCCTGACGGGCATCGACACCCTGCTGGCCCTGGGCGAATACCGCCTCACGGCCGAGGGGACGACGACGCTGGTGGTGGGCGGACAGATATTCCACGACCTGGCCATGCGGCTGCCGTCGGCCATCCCCGCGGCGGTGCACATACCCAAGCGCGGCACCACCTCGCTGGGCCTCACCATGGACCAGGCCTTCAACATCGGCTACGCCTACCCCGTGGGCAACTTCTTCATCCAGCAGGACATCGACCGCCAGTATGTGCTGACCGACATCGCCTTCGTGCAACGCCTGATGAACTACGCCCCCGACGAGTGCACCTCGCTGGCCCTGAAGCTTGCGCCCGGCGCGGATGTGGACGAGGTGCGTGACAGAGTGGCAGAGTTACTGAGTAGCAGAGTTACTGAGTCGCTGAGTGGCAAAGTGGCTACGCAGTCAAATAACTCAGCCACCCAGCCACTCAGCCACTCAGCCACTCAACCACTCCTGGTCAAGGACCGGCACGACCAGCAGCCGCTGTACTACAAGATCTACCGCACGGAGCGCCTGGGCATCTACCTGGTGCTGTCGCTCATCGTGCTCATCTCGACGCTGAGCCTCGTGGCGTCGCTGTCGCTGCTGATCATCAACAAGCGCGACGACATCTTCATCCTGCGCTCCATGGGCATGGAGCGTTGCACCATCCGGCGGGCCTTCCTGGCCGAGGGGCTGCTCATCTGCGCCATGGCCGTGGTGCTGGGTCTGGTGCTGGGCTTCGTCGTCTGCTGGCTGCAGCAGACCTTCGGCATCATCCGCATGGGCGACGGCAACTTCGTTGTCAGCGCCTTCCCCGTCAGCATGCGCGCCGTGGACTTCCTCGCCACCTTCCTCCTGGTGATGGCCATCAGCACCCTCTCCGTCGCCCTCACCGTCCGGAGAGCCCGGGTGGAGTAGTGCCACGGTGATAACAGGCAGCTTGAGATGTTAAAAATACTCAACAAATGTTAAAAGTGTGAGCCAAAAACGGCACTTTTGGGTCTTTATATATAGAAGCCCCCAATGGGCTCCGGTTAAGAAAACGGATTAATAAACGCACAAAACAACACAACTATGGCAAGAAAGACCCTCACCTTTGCGCTTCTCGCGCTGATGGCACTCACCGCCCACGCCCAGCGGTTTGACTGGGTGAAATCCTACTCCGGCACCGACCGCGCGGGGCAGGTCGACAACTGGATAGTCGGTTCGGTGACCGACAACGACGGCAACCTCTACGTCCTCGGCCAGTGCGCACACGACGCACAGTTGAATGGAATCTCCCTCGTTCCCATCAATCACCCGAACCGAAACTGCATACTGATTGCAAAATTCACACCGAATGGCGATGTGGCATGGCACAAGGAAATTGCAAGTCCGGGAATCAATCAGGCATGTGGTATCACAATGGCGGGCGACACGTCTTTGATTTGCATGGTCAATATCACGCTAAAAGGAATGTTGTACTACCTTGACACCTTGTATAGCAATGCGCAAACGGAGATTATGCCCTCCGACTTGCTGGACACTCGCAGTGTCACCGCATTCATCACATTGGGATTAAACGGAGAATTGCAAGAAGACCATTTCCTGCAAGTAGCCTATATTGACTCCTCTGACAGCCTAATTACAACTGACATGCAGACAGGCAATCATGCAGATGCAAAAACCGTTTCACCCGACATCTTCAGTAGTTGTGATTTTTGCGTGGATAACCAAGGAAATATCATTGTGGCAAGAAGGGCATCGGATGAAGTTAGCATTGGTGGTGTGCAAAACTATTCCATAGAAAATGGTTTGTTGTCGGGATACCAGATTTGGGTTGATGGACATAGCCGATTTAACATATACCCGACAAACACGCCCACAACGGGAAACATTGCTTTGGTAAAGTTCTCCCCACACTTCTTAGACATGTCCCAAGTCAATTATCTCTTCGAAAACGAATCAGGCAGTTCCTATATCGAAATACGGTCGATGGCATGCGACAACAACAATAACATATATTTCGTAGGCACCACATCCCCGTCTCTGACCGACAGCGCAACACGAAATGTGCAGGGGCTACCGATAACGTTTACAACCTACAATATAGGGACTGTAAGTTTTCTTGCCAAATGTAACCAATCGCTCCAACCTGAATATTTCAAATACCTCAAAAAAGATGACGAGCCTCAGCATTTTACGTTCCTTGAGTTTTCATCCTTTGCTTTCGGGGACACCTGCGAGTCAGTCTTTGTTTCGGGTTCGACTGACGGAATGGTGTTAAGCAATATCGTTACATCAGACGGAGACTCCCTTGACGTATGCAAAAAAGTTTTTTTTATGCAATTGAACACTGGGACAGGGCAAATGCTCACGTATGGCAAACCGCCAACAACAGAAGAAGGATTCTCTCAAATCCTCTGTGGGCACAACTCCCAAATGAGACACTCTATTGTCGCCAAAAACAACCGTGTCATTATTCCTGTCCAGTTTAACAAATCCATTGCATGGAACGACACGGCAATACTGCTCGAAGAAAACCAAAAGGGCTTTGGCCTATATATGTGGGATTACGAAGGCCACCCCATCAATTTCATTCATGTCGAAACCTCACCTACCACACAGCATCTATTCGGTTCATTTGTCAACCTGCATGATAGCATTCTGTATTTCTCCGGCCATTTCGAATACCCTGTAAATGCCTCTTTTGGCATTGATGATGTAACATGTTCCGGCAACAGCATCGCCTTTATCGCCCGCTACGTCGATACCGCCTTCCTTACCCCCTACACACCCATCGACACCACCCACACCGACCCCATCGACACTGGCAGCGTGCGCATCACCGTGGTGGGCGACGAGGGGGCTTTCGTGGCCTACCCCAACCCTTTCCGGCAGAAGGTGACCATCGAGGTGCAGGGTGGAGAGCCTCTGGCCGAGACCGCCTGGCTCACCGACCTCACCGGCCGCCGCGAGGAGTTACGTCTCACCCCCATAGGCTCTGGCCAATACTCGTTGGATTTAACCTCCCGCCCCCAAGCCACATACCTCCTCACCCTCACCACCGCCGACGGCAAGCAGCACACCGTCCGCCTGCTGAAGCAGTCGGATATCTTCGGAGAGTGATTTTTGGACCGAAGGGTGACCGAAACCAGACCGAAACCGAACCGAAACCCAGTGGGCGTTGTCTGCTGGTTGACATGAGGTTGACTACTACCTGAATAGTAACCAACAAACAACTTCTTCGACACCTATGCGGCATACGGGCAAAGCACATGTTGTGCTTTGTCTGTTGTTTTTGTTGTCTTTGTTGTCGTTAAGAAAAGGTTGCCGTCACCCATTTTTTTTGTGCGACACAATATTATAAAAAGTGTTGCGTTATCATGGTATGATGAAGAAAATTGTGGTATTGACCGGCGCGGGCATCAGCGCCGAAAGCGGCATCTCGACTTTCCGCGACTCCGACGGGTTGTGGGAGCACTACCGCGTGGAGGATGTGGCCACGCACGAGGCCTACGAGCGCAATCCGGAGTTGGTGCTGGACTTCTATAACCAGCGTCGGCGCCAGCTCTTTGCCGCGCAGCCCAACGAGGCGCACCGCCAGCTGGTGAGGCTGGAGGAGAGGTACGACGTACACATTGTGACCCAGAACATCGACGACCTGCACGAGCGTGCGGGTTCGAGCCATGTGCTGCACCTGCACGGCGAGCTGACCAAGGGGCGCAGCGACCGCAACCCCGACCTCATCGTGGAGGTGGGCGACAAGGACATACGCTTGGGCGACAAGGCGCCCGACGGCACGCAGCTGAGGCCCCACATTGTGTGGTTCGGCGAGGCGGTGCCCAATATCGAGCCTGCCTCCAAGCTGTGCGAGGAGGCGGATATTTTCATCGTCGTAGGCACGTCGATGGCCGTCTATCCCGCGGCGGGGCTCATCCACTATGTGCGGCGCGGCGTGCCGTGCTATGTGGTGGACCCGAAGGAGGTGCCGGTGAGTCACCCGGTGACTTTCATCAAGGAGGTGGCCACGAAGGGGGTGACGGAGCTGGTTTCAAAACTGATGGAAGAAGAATAGTCAGAGTTGTCGTTAAAATAAAAAAAAAGGAATATGCAGATTTTGATTATTGTGGTGGCCATGCTGGCCACGATGGCATTGGCCGGCGGGATGATGTACCTGCTGGTGAAACGTTATTTCGACAACGAGCAGAAAGAGCGTCTGCTGCAGATGAAGATCGACGAGCGTCGCGAGACGCTGAAGGTGGTGACGCCCATCCGGCTGCAGGCCTACGAGAGGATGGCTCTCTTCCTGGAGCGCATCAGTCCGGACAGCCTGGTGCTGCGCTGCTACCAGCCGGGCATGGACCTGAAGCTGCTGCAGGGCGTGATGACCAAGAACATCCGCGACGAGTGGGAGCACAACCTCTCGCAGCAGGTATACCTGGCCCCCGGGACGTGGGCACGCATCCGCGAGGCGAAGGACGAGATGGTGAACCTGGTGAACTCCAGCGCCGTGACCCTGACGGACACCGACGACCCCACACGCTTGGCCGCCACCATTTTCGCCTCCGCCGCCAAGCACCTGCCCACAGACAAGGCCCTCGAGGAGCTGCACAAGGAAATCAACGAACTCTTTGGATAAAAGACAACCATGCACATTTTTTCGGAAGACAACAAAAACAACAAAAACAACAGGGCTTACGCAACCCCGCTATCTCTGTTGTTTGTGTTGTCTCTGTTGTCGTTAGTCTCCGCCTGCGCGCGGCAGGGCTACCCCACGGGAGGCCCCAAGGACGAGACACCGCCCGTGGCCCTGGGCACACGGCCCGCCAACGAAAGCCGTGGCTTCGACGGCAAGGAGTTCTACATCCAGTTTGACGAATACGTGGTACTGAAGAACGCCACGGAGAACGTCCTCGTGTCGCCGCCCATGAAGGAGAAGCCGGAGTTCACCACCAAAGGCAAGGGTGTGCTGGTGAAACTGAAGGACACCCTGCAGGCCAACACGACCTACCTCTTCCAGTTCAAGGAGGCCATCGCCGACTTCACGGAGGGCAACCTGCTGCCGAGCTACGAGTACGTCTTCTCGACGGGCGAGGCCATGGACACCATGATGCTCAGCGGCCAGGTGGTCGACGCCCGCAACGGCAAGGCCTGGAAGGAGAACGTGACGGTGATGGCTTATAGAGTGGAGAGAGGAGAGACCCCTCAGTCCTTCGGACAGCTCCCCTCGAGGAGGGGAGCAACGATGGAGAACGAGGGACAGCTCCCCTCGGGGAGGAGAGCAACGATGGAGAGTGATACGATGGCCACTACGGTACAGCCGGACTATGTGACGCGCTGCGACAAGGAAGGCAACTTCGCCTTCCACTATATCCCCGAAGGGCGCTACCGCCTGGTGGCCCTGGAGGACAAGAACCGCAACCTGCACGTCGACGCCACCGACCCCGTGGCCTGGGACACCACGCTCGTTGCCAGCCACCCGCAGGTACGCCGCCTCCCGGCCAGCGACAGCATTCAGGACAATCTCCTGGCCATTAACGCAATCAAACAATCAAGCAATCAAGCAATCACCCTCCGCCTCTCGGTTCCCGAGAACCGTCAGCAGCGCATCCTGAAGAGCGAATTCGCCGAGGCCGGACGCATCACCATCGTCAGCCAGCTGCCGATGCAGAATCCTCGTATCGAAGATGAAAGGGCGCAATGGCAATGGCGTCTCAACGAAAAGCGAGACACCCTCACGGCCTGGTGTTTCGATGCCAAACGGGATTCGGCGCGCCTCGTCATCTCCGACACCGGGCTGCAGGACACCCTCAAGCTGCGCTACACCGCCAGCCGCAAGGGCGGCCGCCGCATGGCCGGAGCCAAGGAAGAGAAGGCGCCCCTGATGAAAGCCCTCTGCGAAGGCAACAAGGCCTACTACGACGACCTGCGCCTGGCCTTCGCCAACCCCATCGTCGAGGTGGCCGACAGCGCGACGGCCGAAGTCATGCACCTCAAGGACAGCACGGTCAGCCGCTGTGCTGTGGTCCTCGACATCAACGGCATCGTGGCCCGCATCATGGCCACCGACATCAAGAGCGGCGAGCAATACCGCGTGCGGCTGGCCGGAGGTCTCTTCACCGACCTCTACGGCAACCGCAACGACAGCCTCGTCTTCACCATGACCCCCAAGGACTACGGCACCCTGAGCATCGACATAGACAACCGCATGGGAGCCCCCCTGGTCGTCGAGGTGCTGGACAGCAAGGACACCGTCGTGGCCTCGCAGGCGCTTGCGCGCTCCGGCAACCTGCGGTTCCTCCACCTACCCTCGGGCGACTACCGCCTGCGCGCCGTCGTCGACGCCGACAGCAACGGCCGCTGGACTCCCGGCGACTACCGCCGCCAGCGCCAGCCCGAGCAGTCCGTGCTCTTCGAGAAGACCCTCAGCCTGCGCGAGAAATGGGAGATGGAGGAGCGATGGACCGTCGAGCCGCCCAAGGCAAAAGCCCTTGAACGGAAGACCGTCCTCGACAGCCCCAAAACACTGATGCCCGCCACCCCGGGCACACTCCCCATCCGTACCTCCACACCCAAAGGCAGAAAATAAAACACCCCGCAGGCCATGCAGAAGAAGCTACTCTCCGGACTCTTTTGGGTGTTGCTGGCCAACCTGCTGGTAAAGCCCTTCTGGATACTCGGCGTCGAGGTGGGCGTGCAGAACGCCGTCGGCAACGAGGTCTACGGCTTCTACTTCTCCATCTTCAACCTGGCCTATATCCTCAACATCCTGCTGGACCTGGGCGTCACCAACTTCAACACCCGCAACATCGCCCAGCATCCCCAGCTCATCGGCAAGCACCTCAGCGGCATCCTCGGCATCAAGGTGTGCCTGCTGGGCCTCTACCTGGTGGTAGCCTTCACCGCCGGAGCCCTGCTGGGCTACGGCAGCCAGGAGTTCCGCTTGCTGGCGTGGCTCACACTCTGCCAGTTTCTCAACTCGCTCATCCTCTACCTGCGCAGCAACTTCGAGGGGCTGTTGCTGTTCCGCTGGGACAGCCTCTTCTCGGTGCTCGACCGCGTGCTGATGATTGCCATCTGCGGCCTGCTGCTCTGGGGGCCCGGGATTGCAGACCGTGGCTTCCGCTTCACGATCTACCATTTCGTCTATGCCCAACTGGCGGCCTACGCGCTGACGGCGGCGCTGGCACTGACGGTGATTGGCCGCAGGGCGGGCCTGCGACGGTTGCGCTTCGACCGGAGGTTCTTCCTCGTGGTGCTCAAGCAGAGCGCCCCCTTTGCGCTGCTGGTGTTGCTGATGGCATCGTATAACCGCCTCGACCCCATCCTGTTGCGCCGACTGGCCGGCGACGCCGATGCCGGCATCTATGCCGGTGCGTTCCGGCTGCTGGAGGCGCTGACGATGGTGGCTTACTTGGTCAGTGTGCCGCTGCTGCCGGTCTTTTCAAAGATATGCAAAGAGCTGGCGGGCAGCATGCCTGCCGCGAGTGGAGGACAGCTGACGGATGTTGTCAGGCTGGTCTTTTGGCCGATGATGCTCTTTGCCGCTGGCAGCGCCGTGGCGGGCAACCTCATGGCCGAGCCGCTGATGGAGCTGCTCTTCCCCGGGCGGGTCATGCAATATGTGCCTGTCTTCCAGGTACTCATATTCGGCATCGTGCCCATCGGGATCACCTACATCTTCGGCACCCTGCTGACCGCCGGCGGCCACCTGCGGCAGCTGAACCTCTTTGCCGCTACGAGTCTGGTGCTGAACCTCGGCGTCAACCTGCTGCTCATCCCGCGGCTGGGCGCCGTGGGGTCGGCGTGGGCCTCGCTGACGGCCCAGGGGTTTATGGCCGCCGCCCAGTTGCTGCTGTCGGTGAGACTGTTCCGCCTGCCGGCACGGGCGCTGCTGCCGCCGGCGCCAAAGGAGATTGCACTGAATGTCAAATCATTAATAATCAAACAAGAATAACTATGAAAGCATACGTATTCCCCGGACAGGGGGCCCAGTTTGTGGGTATGGGAAAGAACCTCTACGACGGCAACGCCGATTGCCGCGCGATGTTCGAGAAAGCCAACGAAATCATCGGTTTCCGCATCACCGACCTGATGTTTGCCGGCACGCCCGAGGACCTGAAGCAGACGCGTGTGACGCAGCCTGCCATCTTCCTTCACTCGGTCATTCTGGCCAAGTACCTGGGCGAGAGCTTCCGTCCCGACATGGTGGGCGGCCACTCGCTGGGCGAGTTTTCGGCCCTGGTTGCCGCCGGCGCCATGAGTTTCGAGGACGGCCTGCGGCTGGTCATCGCCCGCGCCAACGCGATGCAGAAATGCTGCGAGAAGACCCCGTCGACCATGGCCGCCGTGCTGAAGCTCGACGACAAGACGGTCGAGGACATCTGCGCCGCCATTGCCGACGAGGTTGTGGTGCCGGCCAACTACAACTGCCCGGGGCAGCTGGTGATCAGCGGCACCAACGAGGGCGTGGCCCGCGCCTGCGAACGGGTGAAAGAGGCCAAAGGCAAAGCCCTGCCGCTGGCGGTGGGCGGCGCCTTCCACAGCCCGCTGATGGAGCCGGCACGCGTGGAGCTGGCCGAGGCCATCGAGAAGACCACCTTCTGCCGTCCGGTGTGCCCCTGCTACCAGAACGTGGACGCCATGCCGCACAGCGACCCCGCCGAGATCAAGCAGAACCTGCTGATGCAGCTCACCTCGCCCGTGCGCTGGACGGCGACGGTGCAGCACATGATGGCCGACGGCGCGACGGAGTTCATCGAAGTGGGCCCCGGCACGGCGCTGCAGGGCATGGTGAAGCGCGTCGACCCCGAGGCCAACGCTCACTCGGCAGAATAGACCGCCGGAGGCAGCGCTTCTCCCCGCCGCCCCCACCGCCCGCCCACCGGTGATGCTCCGCCGGTGGGCGGACCATCCTCGGACCACCCTCGG
>DGTB01000184.1:0-1513 GCA_002394185.1 Bacteroidales bacterium UBA4347
CTCCATCAACTTGCGAAAGTTGAGATCCTGATATTCGATGAGGTCGGATTGCAAATCCGACCAAGCGCAAGCCAGTCAGCCTATCCGCCAGTCAAGGGTGATGGAAGGGGCTGGCGAGAAACGAAAGACAAAACCTATCATGATGACAACCAATGTGTATCTTCCTTGTCTACGGAGTAACCCACGTCCGCCTTTGCCGCTTTTCATCCCCATCCCTTGGGGAGGGGTCAGGGGTGGGTCCCCACTTCCTTTTTTGTTGTTTCTTGTCATGTTGTCATTCTTCCGGTCGGCGCCAGCCGTAGCGCAGTCCACGGCATCGGTCTGTTTCACGGGCGACATCCTGCTCGACCGTGGCGTTCGCGCCGCCATCGACTCTGCCGGCATCGACCATTTGTTCGACCCGCAAATCGACTCTTTGTTTCGCGAGGCCACTGCCGTGGTGGGCAATCTGGAGTGTCCGGCCACGCGCATACACCGGCCCATGCAGAAGTATTTCATCTTCAGGGCGGAGCCCGAGTGGCTGCATGACCTGCGCCGCCACGGCTTCACCCACCTGAACATGGCCAACAACCACACCGTGGACCAAGGACGCATGGCACTCCGAGACACATGGCTGAACGTCAAGGCCGCCGGACTGGTGCCCGTGGGAGCCGACTCTACGATGGCCGCCGCCGCCGAACCGGTGCTGCTCTGCCACGAGCCGCGCCCCGTCTATCTGTTTGCCTCGCTGCGTGTGCCGCTCGAGAACTTCGCCTATCTGCCCGACCGTTTCAGTCCCAGTCAGGAGCCCATGGACTCGCTCTGCGCCCGTGTGGAGCGACTGCGCCGCCAGCAACCCGACGCCGTTATCGTCGTCAGCCTCCACTGGGGCCTCGAACACAAGCTCCGGCCTCATGCGCAACAGGTTGTCGAGGCGCACCGGCTGATTGATGCCGGCGCCTCGGCGCTCATCTGCCACCACTCGCACACCTTCCAGACCGTGGGCCACTACAAGGGCCGTCCCGTCTACTACAGTCTGGGCAACTACATCTTCGACCCGACGCGGCCCATCAACCGGCGCGCCGCCATCGTCAAGATGACCGTCGGGGAAACCGACCTCCACTTCGACACCATACCCGTATACATAGAGCCGTGTACACCGAGGATAGCCCCTGAATAGCACTCCGAAAAGCCCCCCATACTGCCCCCGAGGGGGCTTCAATAGTATTTGAGGGCAGAAACACTGACGTGTCCCCCTCGGGGGACGACAGGGGGGCTTGCTTCCTGATGGGGTCTTGTACTGAAAGGTTAGTACAAATCCCGCGCACGCGCGTCCTGTTATTGGTATGAGAAAGACTATTGCATTTTTGTTTTTGATGGTCCTCGGCGCGTGGTCGGGGCAGACGGTGGCGCAGGAACCGCGCTACCAAGTGGGCGTTTGCGACTGGATGGTGCTGAAACGCCAGAAACTGGGCGAATTCGACCTGGCACGTCAGCTGGGCTGCGACGGTGTGGAGCTCGACATGGGCGGTCT
>DGTB01000184.1:1576-2872 GCA_002394185.1 Bacteroidales bacterium UBA4347
GGCTCGCGCGACGCCTTCGACAACCAGCTGCGCGACGACCAGCAGGCCGCGCGCTTCAAACATGTGGCCGACAGCCTCGGCATCCGCGTGGGAGCGGTGGCCATGAGCGGCTTCTACGCCCAGGACCTGACCAAGAAGAACACCTATCTCGAACTCATCGACGACTGCATGGACACGATGGACAAGATGGGCGGCACACGCGTGGCCTTCCTTCCGCTGGGAGGCTGCGGCAACGATTGGCCGTCGGACAAGGCCAAGCGCAAGGAAATCGTCAGGCGGCTCCACCAGATAGGCGAGCGGGCCAAGGCGCGCGGCAAGGTCATCGGCATTGACACGCCCCTCGACGCTCGCGAGAACCTGAAGCTGCTCAAGGAGATAAAAAGCGACGGCATCGCCATCTTCTACAAACTGCAGACGGCAATTGACTACGGCCGCGACATCTGTCGCGACATGCAGACGCTGGGCGCCCGCAACATCTGCGCCATACATGCGTCGAACACCGACGGCCGATGGCTCCGCAACGACTCGCTCATCGACCTGCCCGCCATACGCAAGACGCTCGACCAGATGGGCTGGAAAGGGTGGCTCTTCGTGGAGCGCTCGCGCGACGTCAACATGGTGCGCAACGTGAAGATGAACTTCGGCGCCAACGTGTTCTACCTGCGCGAGGTGTTCGGACGTCCCGTCGAGGCACAGGTGAAGCTCAACAGCGAGGGGCGCGATGCCGACTACGTGAACACCATCTTAGGCCGTGCACAGAAGGCGACCGACGAACTGAGCCTCACCTACACGCTGCAGGGCCTCAACGCCCGCAACATCATTGCCAACCGCTATTTCCAGCTGAACGACATCTATGCCGAGCGCGACTCGCTGGCAAAGACCGACCGCGAGCGGGCAAACGCCATCGCCGACTCGAAGCTCTACCGCTCACACTTCGCCTTCGACGCCGACCTGAGCCTCTGGCTCAAGCCCCACGAGGTGGAAAGGGTGAAGGACGTGATGACGTTCGACGTCGTGAAGGTGACCTACGACGCGCAGTGCGACATGATTCCCACACTGACCGACGAGGAGAAGACCCAGATACTGGCCTGGCTCAAAGAGGCACGCGAACTGGCCATCGACGCAGAGAGCTCGAAGAAGAAGCACGAGGTGTTTGGCAAATACAAGGGACGCATCAACAACTACCTGGCACGCCGCGGCTACGACCTCACCAAGGAGCGCGAGGAGTGGTACAAGCGAGTGAAGGCCAGAGGAGGCACCCTGTAGGCCCATCCCACCTAACCACCATCACCCATC
>DGTB01000184.1:2987-3766 GCA_002394185.1 Bacteroidales bacterium UBA4347
CCATCACCTATCACCCATCACCCAAAAGACATGAAAAAGACCATCACCACCTTGCTGCTGGCCTGCGCCCTCACCGCACAGGCACAGCAAAACGGACTCACCGATACCCACAACAGCCGCTATGCCGTGATGACGGCAGCACCGCTGAGCGCCGTGAAATGGACCGGCGGCTTCTGGGGCGAGCGCTTCCAGGTGCTCAGTCAGACAAGCCTGCTCAGCATGTGGCAGACATGGCAGACCAAAGAGGGCAAAGGCTTCAACAACTTCCTCATAGCAGCCGGCGAACAGCAGGGCGACCACCACGGTCCGCCTTTCCACGACGGCGACATGTATAAATGGCTCGAGGCCGTGGCATCGGTCTATGCCATCAACAAAGACCCTGAGCTGGACCGCGTGATGGACCGCTTCATCGGCCTCATCGTGAAGGCACAGCGCCCCGACGGCTACATCCACACGCCCGTCATCATCAAGGAGAGAAACGCTGCCCGACAGGCTGCCGCCACAAAGGCGGAGAGCGACGCCGCCACGGTGGTGGGAACAGCCACCGGAACAAAGGACGACAAGGCCTTTGAAAACCGGCTGAACTTCGAGACCTACAACCTCGGCCACCTCATCACGGCAGGAATCGTGCACAAGCGCGCCACGGGGAAGACCACGCTCTTCAACGCCGCCGTGAAGGCTGCCGACTTCCTCTATGACTTCTGTCAGCGCGCACCGGGCGAGCTCGCCGGCAATGCCATCTGCCCATCGCACTACATGGCCGTGGCGGAGATGTACCG
>DGTB01000184.1:3878-4198 GCA_002394185.1 Bacteroidales bacterium UBA4347
CGCGGCATGGTGGAGAACGGCACCGACGACAACCAGGACCGCATCCCCTTCCGCCAGCAATACCAGGCCATGGGACACGCCGTGAGAGCCAACTACCTCTATGCGGGCGTGGCCGACCTCTATCTGGAGAGCGGCGAGGCACAGCTCATGAAGAACCTCGAGAGCATCTGGCAGGACATCGTCACGCGAAAGATGTACATCAACGGAGCCTGCGGCGCCCTCTACGACGGCACCTCGCCCGACGGCACCAACTACAAGCCCGACAGCATTCAGAAGGTGCACCAGAGCTACGGACGCCCCTTCCAGCTGCCCCACTCCAC
>DGTB01000184.1:4374-7068 GCA_002394185.1 Bacteroidales bacterium UBA4347
ATCCTCAGCGGCATATCGCTCGACGGCGAGAAATATTTCTACACCAACCCGCTGCGCCTGAGCGACGAGCTGCCCTACACGCTGCGATGGCCCAAGGAGCGCACGAAGTACATCAGCTGCTTCTGCTGCCCGCCCAACACGCTGCGCACGCTCTGCGAAGCCCAGAACTACGCCTACACACTGGGCAAGAACGCCATCTACGTGAACCTCTACGGCAACAACACGCTGCGCACACAGCTTGAAGGCGCCGGCAACATCGTGCTGGAGCAGACCACAGACTATCCGTGGGACGGCCGCGTGACGATAGCCGTGAAAGAGCTGAAAGGAAAGAAAGACTTCAGTCTCCGGCTGCGTCTGCCCGAATGGTGCATGAAGTCGCTGGTGCAGAAGAACGGGCTGACCATCACGCCCCGGCTGGAAAACGGCTACTGCGTCATTGACGGCACCTGGAAGAAAGGCGACGCCATCAGCTTCACCATGCAGATGCCCACCCGCATCATGGAAGCCAACCCGCTGGTGGAGGAAAACCGCGGACAGGTGGCCGTGCAGCGCGGGCCCATCGTCTACTGTGCCGAGTCGACCGACCTCAGCGGCATCGACATCGACAATGTGTCCATACCGCTCGACGCGCAGTTCAGACCTGTTGAGATGACCATCGACGGCAGTCGGGTGATGGGGCTCGAAGGCGAGGTCGTTGTGCGCGGCGAGGCGTCGTGGAAAGGACAGCTCTATCGAGAAGTAGCACGGCAGCAACAACGTAGAACCATCCGCCTCATCCCCTACTACGCGTGGGGAAACCGCGGCAAATCGGAGATGACCGTATGGATGCCCGCAGACTTTTGACCGCCGTGGCAGCACTGCTGCTAGGCCTTGCCGACGTGAAGGCGTCGGGAGAGTTCACCATCGACGTGGAGCCGGGTGCGTTCACCATTGAGCAGGCCCTGCAACAAGCGCGCCTGACCGTGGCGCAGTGGCATGGCGGCTGGGGCATTTTGAGGCTGAAGCCAGGCGTTTACCGCCTGTCGCAACCCATCGTCATCCGTCCCGAAGACGAGTCGCTGTCGATAGTGGCCACGGGGGATGTCGTCATCAGCGGTGCCATGTCCATCAAGGGATGGCGGCGGCAAGGCAGGCTCTGGGTGGCCGACGTGCCCGAGTTCAACGGACGGCCGGCGGAGTTCCGACAGCTGTGGGTGAACGGCAGAAAGGCAGTGCGGGCACGCGACGTGGCCGACTTTGAGCAAATGAACAGGATTATCTCGGTGGACAAGCAGAAAGAAACCATCTACGTGCCGGCAAATGCCGTGCGCAAACTCGCCACCGAGCTGAAGAAAGGAAACGGGAAAAGGGCGGAGATGGTGTTGCACGAAATGTGGTGCATAGCCAACCTGCGCATCAAGGACATACAGATGATGGGCGACAGTGCGGCGGTGACTTTCCACAATCCTGAAAGCCACGTCCACTTCATGCATCCCTGGCCATCGCCCATGGTGACACCCGACGGCAAGCACAACTCCGCATTCTATCTGACCAACACGCCCGGCATGCTCGACGAGCCGGGGGAATGGTATCTCGACACCGACGCCCACCGTCTCTACTACTACCCGCTGCCAGGCGAGAACATGCTGACGGCCAGCGTGGAGGCACCTATGCTGGAGAACCTGGTGCGCGTGGAAGGCACGCCTGACAGACCCGTCCGCAACGTCTTGTTCCAAGGCATCGCCTTCGAGCATACGACGTGGCTGCGGCCCTCGCTCAAGGGGCATGCACCACTGCAGGCAGGGATGTACATGACCGAGGCCTACAAGATTCGCCCACAATGGCGGCGACCCAACGGCGACCACGGGCTCGACAACCAGGGCTGGGTGGGACGTCCCGAGGCGGCGGTCTATGTAAACGGAGCCAATGGCGTCGTCTTCAAGGACTGCTCCTTCAGCCATCTCGGATCCACGGCGCTCGACTATCACCAGTACACATCGGGCGGAAAGGTAGAGAACTGCACGTTCACCGACATAGGCGGCACGGCCATCCTGGCAGGTGCCTTTGCCACAGAGGCCCACGAAGCCCACCTGCCCTACGACCCAACCGACCGAAGGGAGATTTGCACAGGACTCACCATCAAGGGGAATAGCATCAGCGATGCGGCCAACGAAGACTGGGGATGCGTGGGCATCGGGGCGGGCTACGTGCGCGGCATCGTCATCGAGGACAACGAGATAAGCAATGTGTCTTACACAGGAATAAGCCTTGGATGGGGATGGAACCAACAGCCGTGCGCCATGGCCGACAACCGCGTGCGCCACAACTACATTCATCACTACGCACGCCACATGTACGACACGGCCGGCATCTACACCCTGGGCTGCCAGCCGCACACATTCATCGAGGAAAACGTGGTGGACAGCATCTACAGTCCGGGCTATGTGCACGACCCGGAACACTGGTTCTACCTCTATACCGACGAGGGTTCAAGCGGCATCACCGTGCGCAACAACTGGACGCCAACGGAGAAATACCTCAAGAACGCCAACGGACCCGGCAACACCTGGGACAACAACGGCCCGCAGGTGTCAGACAGCATCCGCTCACTGGTCATCGCCCGCAAAAGACAATAGCCGCCCTTCGTCCGCCTAAGGTTATCCAAAGAAAAAGGAATAGCCCCGCCTTCGTCCGCCTAAGGTTACGTAGGCTGCG
>DGTB01000119.1:0-2412 GCA_002394185.1 Bacteroidales bacterium UBA4347
TGGCCCGTGGTGGCCTACGGCATGATCGGTGCCTCGCTCTCCGGCGTCACCTTCATGTCCGTCCCTGGCGACGTGCTGGCCAACAAGTGGTTCTACATGCCGATGGTCCTCGGCTATGTCCTCGGCTACGCCACCATCGCCCTGGTCCTCCTGCCGCTGTACTACAAGCTCAACCTCACCTCCATCTACACCTACCTCTCCCAGCGCTTCGGCCTGCGCAGCGAACGCACCGGCGCCCTCTTCTTCATCATCTCGCGCCTCCTCGGCTCCGCGCTGCGCATGTACCTGGTGGTCTTTGTGCTCTACGAGTTCGTCTTCTCCGCCTGGGGCATACCCTTCTGGGTACCGGCGGTGGTCTTCATAGCCATCATCCTGCTCTACACCTTCGCCGGCGGCATCAAGACCGTCGTCTGGACCGACACCCTCCAGACCACCTTCCTCATCCTCGCCGCCGTGGCCACCGTGGTGGCCATCCTCGGCAACCTCGACATGAGCCTGCCGGAACTGCTCCGCACCTCCTCCGAGCAGGGCTACACCCAGATGTTCAACACCGACCCCATGGCCCCCAAGTTCTGGCTCAAGCAGGTGCTCGCCGGCATGTTCGTCACCATCACCATGACGGGCCTCGACCAGGACATGATGCAGAAGAACCTCACCTGCAAGACCCTCCGCGACGCGCAGAAGAACGTCATGACCTCCAGCTTGCTCTTCATCGTGGTCAACATCGTCTTTCTCTGCCTCGGCGCCGCCCTCATCGCCTACGCCACGCAGACGGGCTTCGAGCTGCCCACGGGTGCCGACGGCCGTGTGGTGGGCGACAAAATCTTCCCGTCCATAGCCTTTTCCCTCAACGGATTCACGGCCATCTGCTTCGTCCTCGGCATCGTCGCCGCGGGCTATTCCTCCGCCGACGGCACCCTCACAGCCCTCACCACCACCTTCTGCTACGATTTCCTCGGTTTTGATAAAGTGGAAAGTGGAAAGAGGAAAGTGGAAAGTGGAGAACGGAGAGTGGAGAGCGGAGAGTGGAGAGTGGAGAACGGAGAACACATGGTTGGGTCAGCCCGATCCTCACTCTCCACTCTCCGCTCTCCACTCTCCACTCTCAAAGTCCGAAGGATTGTCCACGTCTCCTTCGCCCTGCTCTACCTGCTCATCATCGTTGCCTTCCGGCCGTTCCACAGCGACTCCCTCATCACCATCATCTTCGATGTCGCCGGCTTCACCTACGGCCCCCTGCTGGGCCTTTATGCCTTCGGCCTCTTCACCAAGCGCAGCGTCGACGACCGCTTCGTGCCCTACATCGCCATCGCCTCGCCCGTCATCTGCTACTTCCTCAAGCTCTTCTCGCCCACATGGTTCGGCTACACCTTCGGCTTCGAAATACTCCTCCTCAACGGCCTCATCACATTCCTCCTGCTGCTCCTTGCCAAACCCACCAAACACTGAACACAGAATACTAAACACTGAAAGATGAACTTCTTCGTCACCATCCTCGGTTCGGGCGCCGCCCTGCCCACGGGACGCCGCCGCTGCAGCGCCCAGGTCGTCAACATCAACGGTTTCAAGATGCTGCTGGACTGCGCCGAAGGCACCCAGGACCGCATACGCCAGCACCACCTCAAGCTGCAGAGCCTCGGCACCATCCTCATCTCGCACCTCCACGGCGACCACTTCTTCGGCCTCCCCGGTCTCCTCTCCACCATGCACCTCTGCGGCCGCACGGAGCCCGTCACCGTCGTGGCTCCCAAGGGCGCCAGGCAGGTCATCGAGACCACCTTCGACCTCACAGGCAACCACATAGGCTATCCCATCAACTTCGTCGAGATGGACTTTGCCGAAGGCCTCCACCGCGTCTTCGAAAGCCCGCGCTGCACCGTCGACGCTTTCCCCATCCTGCATTCCGTGCCCACCTACGGCTTCCGCATCACTGAGGTGCCAAGGAGTGGAGAGCGGAAAGTGGAGAACGGAGAACGGACTCTCCGCTCCCCTCGCGTATATACTTATTGCTGCGACACGGAATACAACGAGAGTCTCGTGCCCCACATGCAGGGTGCCGACCTCCTGTGTTTGGAGTGTACCTTCGCCGACGACCTTGCCGACCTTGCCCGCCAACGCCAGCACCTCACCGCCGGCCAGGCCGGCCAGCTCGCCGCCCTGGCGCAGCCCAAACAGCTGTTGCTCACCCACATCAGCGCCCGCTACCACGAACCCGACCTCCTCCTCGCCCAGGCCACGGCCCACTTCCCCGACACCACCGTCGCCTCCGACGGCCTCGTCGTCGAGGTCTCGGCCAAATAATACAAGATAGACAAAAAAAAGAACAGCCGAAAATCGACTGTTCTTCAGCGGAGAGACAGGGATTCGAACCCTGGGACCAGCAAGCTGGTCAACGGTTTTCGAGACCGCCCC
>DGTB01000119.1:2470-2782 GCA_002394185.1 Bacteroidales bacterium UBA4347
CGATCGACCACTCCGGCATCTCTCCTCGGGAGTCTTCCGCTCGCGGAAAACGGCTGCAAAAATACAAACAAAAATCCACATGGCCAAATTTTTCTCGCCGAAAAACGCCCACCGAAATTCCAATCGATTGACAGCAAGAGAAATAAAAGTGACCGTTCCCCATTGCCACCCCTCCGGCAAAGATGTGGCATACCCCCTTTTCTGCAGACCTCCGGTACCGTTTTCACCCCTTTCGGAACCCGTCTCGAACCCCGGTCAAAACCGTACATAAGACGTATCCAAGTCGACATATCTTATATTGTTCTTATATAG
>DGTB01000119.1:2881-3617 GCA_002394185.1 Bacteroidales bacterium UBA4347
GAACAATATAAGAACAATATGTAAACAATATAAGAACGGCCGTATTTGGGGCGTGTCGGGAGGGGTGTGGGTGGGGGAGAGGCGAGGGGAGGATGGCACGTTTTTTGATGTGTTTTGAGTGTGGGAGCAGGGGGAGGTGAAAAAAATGTTTGTAGGAATGGAAAAATATTCGTACTTTTGTATGTTTTTCTGTTCCAGGGTGGAACGGATAATGTTTTGAATTGTAACAATATATATAATAATAAGAACTGAAACATGGCTAATTTTTTGACCAAACTGTTCGGAAACAAGAGCCAGCGCGACCTGAAGGTTATCAAGCCTTTCCTCGACGCCACTTTGGCAGTGTACCCTGCCATCCAGGCCCTTTCGAACGACGCTTTGAGAGCGAAAACCATTGAATTCAAGGAGCGTATCGCCAAGGCCGTGGAGCAGGAGGAGACCGAGTTGGCCCGTCTGCACACGCGCATCGAGGAGGAATACGACATGCCCGTCGACGAGAAAGAGGGCTTATACAAACGCATCGACGAACTGGAGAAGCAGGGCTACGACAAGACCCAGAAGGTGCTGGACGACATACTGCCCGAGGCCTTCGCCGTGGTGAAGGAGACGGCGCGCCGCTTTGCGCAGAACGAGACCGTGGAGGTGACCGCCACCGACCACGACCGCGACCTGGCGGCCACGCACCCCTCCATCAGCATCGAGGGCGACAAAGCCATCTACCAGAACCACTGGATGG